>NZ_JAWOAI010000111.1:0-22223 GCF_033194735.1 Streptomyces sp. W16 | reverse complement strand
GGCTCGCCAAGGGCGCCGTGCTCGCCGCCGCGAAGTTGCGCGGGGCGCAGTGGGGGCCCGGGGGGTGGGGCGGTGGTGTGTACCGGCAGACGGACGGGTGGACGTACGACCCGAGCAGCGGGTGGTCGTACACAGGACCGGGCTGCGCCGGCGGCTCCTGCACCACTGGATAGGCTCTGTTTCCGTGCCTGCGAAGAACGACAGCCCCGAAGAGGACGGCGGTACGCCCGCCAAGTCCGTGAAGTCCGAGCAGACCCGCGCGCTCATCCTGGAGACGGCCATGCGGCTGTTCCAGGAGCACGGCTACGACAAGACGACGATGCGGGCGATCGCCAAGGAGGCGGGCGTCTCGGTCGGCAACGCCTACTACTACTTCGCCGGCAAGGAGCACCTGGTCCAGGGGTTCTACGACCGTCTCGCCGAGGAGCACCGGCTCGCGGTCCGCGAGGTGCTGGACCGGGAGACCGATCTGGAGGCGCGGCTCGCGGGTGTGCTGCGGGTGTGGCTGGACATCGCGACGCCGTACCACGAGTTCGCGGTGCAGTTCTTCAAGAACGCCGCCGACCCGGACAGCCCGCTCAGCCCGTTCTCCCCGGAGAGCGAGCACGCGCGCGTGCAGGCCATCAGCGTCCACAAGGAGGTGCTCGCGGGGGCGAAGACCAAGGTGGCGCCCGAACTGCGGGACGTGCTGCCCGAGTTGATGTGGCTCTCGCAGATGGGGCTCGTGCTGTATTGGGTGTTCGACCGGACCGAGGGGCGCGAGCGGAGTTATCGGCTCGCGGAGCGCGGTGCCCGGCTCACCGCGCGCGGTGTGTCCCTCGCACGCTTCCGGGTGCTGCGGCCCCTCGTCCTGGAGGTGCACGAGCTGTTCACGGACTTCCTGCCGGGCATGACCCACGCGCTGCCCGACCCGGCGAAGAAGAAGCCGAAGCAGGAAGGGAAGCGCGGGGCGCCCGCCGCCGGACCCGCCGACAGCGAACGCCCCTGAGCGCTCGGGTCAGTTGACGGCGTCGACCTCGCCCTCGGCCAGCTCGACGTCGTAGACCAGTGGATCGTCCGTCACAGCCACGTGCCGGGCGATCGAGCCGTACGACGGTGCCGACGTCGCCAGGAGGTAGGTGCCCGGGCCCGGCACCGACACGATGTACGAGCCGTCGGCCAGGGACTCGACCCGGTCCAGCTGGCGTCCGCCCGCCGACAGCAGCGTGACCGCCGCGCCCTCCACGGGCTCACCCTCGGTCGTACGGACGAAGCCGTGGACGGCCGAGGACGGGCCGTCGGGGACGGCCGGGGCGGGCTCCTCCGCCGGTTCCACGGCGAGGTGCGGCAGGCTCTTGTCGAGCCAGGCCGGGAGCCACCAGTTGGAGTTGCCGAGCAGGTGCATCGCGGCCGGCACCAGGGCCGTACGCAGGATGAAGGCGTCGAGGGCGACCGCGGCGGCGAGGCCGACTCCGGCGGTGGCCGCGCCCGTGTTGCCGCTCAGGACGAAGGCCAGGAAGACGCAGACCATGATCAGGGCGGCGGAGTTGATGACGCGGCTGGTCTCCGCGAGGCCGACACGGACCGCGCGGGCGTTGTCCTTGGTGTGGACCCACTCCTCGTGCATACGGCTCACCAGGAACACCTGGTAGTCCATGGAGAGGCCGAAGAGCAGGGACAGCATGATGACCGGCAGGAAGGCGTTGATCGGGCCCTCCTTGCCGAGGCCCAGCAGGCTCAGGCCCCAGCCCCACTGGAAGATCGCCACCAGGACACCGAAGGAGGCCGCCGCCGCGATGAGGTTCATCAGGGCGGCCGTCAACGGGACCACGAGGGAACGGAAGGCGAGCAGGAGGAGCAGGAAGCTCAGGCCGATGATCGTCGCGACGAAGAGCGGGAGACGGTCGCCCGTCACCGACGCGAAGTCCTTGGAGATCGCCGTCACACCGCCGACGTGACCGGTCGCGCCGGCTTCGGGGATCACCTTGTCCCGCAGGGTGTCGATCAGGTCGTCGGTCTCCACGGACTGCGGTGACGTCTTCGGGACGACCTGGATCACCGTCACCCCGCCCGTGGGCGGCAGCGCGGCGACCCGGGCCACGTCCTTCGTCGCCTGGATGTCCTTGACCAGGGTGGCCGTGTCACCGCTCGAAGTGACCACCTGGAGCGGGCCGTTGAAGCCGGGGCCGAAACCGTCGGCAAGGAGGTCGTACGCCTTCCTGGTGGTCGTCGAGGCGTTGTCGTTGCCCTGGTCGGTGGCGCCGAGGCGCAACGACAGCACGGGGAAGGCGAGTACGGCCATGACGACGAGGGCGAAGACGGCGATCCGGCGCGGACGCTTCTGCACGGCGGCCGACCAGCGGACCGCGAGGTTGTCGGTGCGCTCCGGCTCGGGACCGGTCGCGGCCAGCTTGCGGCGCTGCTTGCGGCTGAGCACGCGCGGGCCCAGGAAGCCGAGCAGGGCGGGCAGCAGGGTCGTGGCCGCCAGGACGCTCAGGACGACCGTGAGCGAGGTGCCGACGACCACGCCGTCCAGGAAGCGCAGGTTCGTGACCAGCATGCCGGCGAGCGCGATGCACACCGTGCCGCCCGCGAACAGCACCGCGCGGCCCGAGGTGTTGAGGGCGACGACCGCCGACTCCTCGGGATCGAGGCCTCGTTGGAGGCCGCGGCGGTGCCGGGTGACGATGAACAGGGCGTAGTCGATGCCGACGCCGAGGCCGATCAGGGTGGCCAGCAGCGGCGCCAGGTCGGGGATGTCGGTGGCGTGGCTCAGGAGCTGGGTCGAGAACAGGCCGGTGCCGACGCCGAAGATCGCGATGCCGATCGGGAGCAGGGCGGCGTAGAACGAGCCGAAGGCCAGGAACAGGACGACGGCCGCCGCGAGGATGCCGACGCCCTCCGCTATGCCGCCCGGCGGTTCCTCCACGCGCTGGACGGCCTGGCCGCCCAGTTCGACGTGGAGGCCGTCGCGCTTGGCGTCCTGCGCGGTGTCGACGACCTTCTGGACGAGCTCCTTGGGGACGGCGTTCGCCTGCTCGGCGAAGGTGATCTGCGCGTAGGCGATCGTCCCGTCGGAGCTGATCTGCGCGGCGCCCCGGGCGCCGGAGTAGGGGCCGGTGACCTCGCCGACGCCCTTCATGGCCGCGATCTTGTCGAGGGCGGGCTGGATGCGGGTCTGTACGGACCGGTCCTTCACCGAACCCGAGTCGACCTTCCAGACCACCGTGTCGGTGTCGCCCGAGCTGTTCGGGAAGGCCTTCTGCATCAGGTCGTACGCGCTCTTGGAGTCCGTGTCCGGGAGGGAGAAGACGTTCGCGTAGTCCGTCCCCGCCGTCGTCGCCGAGAAGCCCAGGCCGAACAGTGCCCCCACCCACAGCAACAGGACCACCAGCCGGTGCCGATAGCACCACCGTGCCAATGCCGCCACGCTCAACGCTCCTTATTCGAAACCGAGTTGACTCGGTCGATCGGTCGGTTGGTCCCCCAGGTCCTGGGCTACAGAATTGGCGGTGGCACGCGCGCGTGGACACGTCCTGGCCATGACTCTCAAGGAACTCCAAAGACCGGACGGCGCCGATGTCAGTGCCGACGCCGATACTGGGGGGCATGACGGCTCCAGGAACCGTGCTGGTGGTGGAGGACGAACCGAGCATCGCCGACGTCCTCGCCATCGCGCTGCGCTACCACCGCTTCGAGGTGATGGTCGCGGGCACCGTGCGCGAGGCGCTCGCCCTCGCCGAGCGCACCCGCCCCGACTGCGCGCTGCTCGACGTGATGCTCCCGGACGGCGACGGCCGCGCCCTGGGGCAGGAACTGCGCGCCCGCAGGCCCGACCTGGCGCTCGTCTTCCTCACCGCACGGGACGCGCCGGCCGAGATCGTCGGCGCCCTCGGCTTCGGCGACGACTACATCACCAAGCCCTTCGACATCGACGTGGTCGTCGCCCGCATCACCGCCGTCCTGCGCCGCACCCGCCCGGACGACGTCCTCCCCCAGCGCCCGCCACTGCGCTACGGCGACCTGGAACTGGACGAGACGACGTACTCGGTGCACCGCGAGGGCCGCTCGGTCGAGCTGACCCCCACCGAGTACGCCCTGCTGCGCTTCCTGGTGCGCAACGGCGGCCGGATCGTGCCCAAGGAGCAACTGCTGCGCCATGTCTGGCAGTACGAGCACACCCCGCCGGAGTCGACCGTCGTCGAGACCTACATCAGCTATCTGCGGCGCAAACTGGAGACTCTGGGAGCACCGGTGATCACCACCCGGCGGGGCGTCGGATACGGGCTCGCATGAAGTTCCGCCTGCCGAACTGCGAGCGCGGTGCCCACTCCCTGCGCGCCAAGCTGACCCTGGCGAACCTCGCGCTGCTGGCGCTCGGCATCGTCATGGCCACCGCCGTCAGCCTGATGGGCATGCGGCACTACCTCCTCGCCCAGGTCGACACCGAGCTGACCAAGTCCCGTGACTCACTGGGCGGTTCGCAGCTCACGATTCAGCAGCTCAACATGCTGAGCACCCTGGCCGGCATCGGCGACCACCTGGTCCCGAAGCAGATGGGCGACTCGCCGAACCCAGACACCGTGTTCGCGGCGGTCGGCACACAGGGCAAGGTACTCACCGTCGCCGGCTTCGAGCCGACCGCCAGTCAACGTGCGCTCGCCGCCGCCTTCCACGACCCCGCCACACTGGCCGCGGAGGGCACACCGCGCGACATCTCGCTGCGCGGCGACCCCTACCGCGCCACCGGGACGCGGCTCGCCGACGGCACGTACATCCTGATCGCCGCCTCCACCGGCGGCCTCCACCACGGCATGGCCAAGGCCCTCAAACTGGACCTCGCCTTCGGCAGCCTGCTGCTGGTGCTGCTCGCCGCGCTCACGATGATGAGCGTGCGACGGCGGCTGCGGCCCCTGGAGGACATGGTGGAGACCTCGACGGCGATCGCCGAGGGCGATCTGACCCGGCGCGTGCCCTCCAGCCACCATCCGACACAGGAGGTCGAGCAGCTGCGGGTCGCCCTCAACTCCATGCTCCATCAGGTGGAGTCGGCGTACCGCACGCGCGAGCGCACGGCGGCCCAGCTGCGCCGCTTCGTCGCCGACGCCTCGCACGAACTGCGCACCCCGCTGTCGGCGATACGCGGCTACCTCCAGCTCTACGACAAGGGCATGCTGACCGAGCCCGAGGAGCGCAGGCGGGCCTGGGACCGGATGAACGCGGAGGCCGACCGCATGGGCCACCTCGTCGACGAACTGCTCATGCTGGCCCGCCTGGACCAGCGGCCCGAACTGCGCTTCCGTAACGTCGACCTGAGCCGCCTGGTGCGCGACGCCGCCGAGGACCTGCGGGTGCAGCAGCCGGAGCGGCCCGTCACCGTCGGCGCCGACGGCTCCCTGCTGGTGCGCGCCGACGAGTCGGGCCTGCGCCAGATACTCGGCAACCTGGTGACCAACGTCCGCACCCACACACCCGCCGACGTGCCCGTGCGGCTCGGCCTGGAGCGCGCGGACGGGGTCGTACGGCTGTGTGTCGCGGACGAGGGCCCGGGACTGGAACAGGACGACGCGGCCCGCATCTTCGACCGCTTCTTCCGGGCGGGCGGCGGTGCGGGCAGCGGACTGGGGCTGGCGATCGTGCAGGGCGTCGTCCAGGCGCACGGCGGTGACGTGGCGGTACGGACGGCGCCGGGCGAGGGGCTCGCGGTGACGGTGACACTGCCGACGCGGGCGCCCGTGCCGACGTAGGACATCAGGGGTGTCACGGGGTGTCGGCCTGGACGAGTGCCCACACCGTCTTGCCGTGTGCGCCGCGGCTCCACACGCCCCAGGCCGCCGCGACGCTCTCCACCAGGTGGAGGCCGCGACCGGCCTCCGCCTCGTCCGTCACGACCCGCAGCCGGGGTTCGACCCGGCCCTCGTCCGACACCTCGATGAGGCAGGAACCGTCCGCGAGGGCCGTCACCGCGACCTCGAACTCCCGCTCAAGGAGCGGCCCGTGGCGTACGACGTTGGTGGCCAGCTCGGACACCAGCAGCACCGCGTCCTGGAGCGCCGGATCGTCGCCCGCGTGCCCCCAGTCGGCGAGATGGTCCCGGACCCGGCGCCGGGCGAGCCCCACCGAGGCCGGGTGCCGCGACAGCCGGAAGGAGTTGCGTCTGACCACGTCGGCTCCTCACTCCGCGCACACCTCCGTCACATGGTGCTGCGTGCGACGGCCGCCCGGTGTCACTCGGGCGAAAGCCGGCCGGGCCGAAGGGCTCAGATCCAGTCGAGCGCCCACAGCCGGAACACGCCGGTGCCGTCCGTGAGATAGGAGATTCCGCCGACGTCCTCGCTGCTCACGACGTACTCCTTGCGCTGCCACAGCGGGATCAGCGGCACGTCCTGGGCGACGTCCACCTGCAGATCGCGGAAGTCGTCGTCGACGCGGCTGCGGTCGGCGAACCGCTGGCTGTTGAGGATGAGTTGGTCGACGATCTTGTTGCTGTAGCCGGTGTTCATGGTGGAGCCGGTGCCGACGAGCGCGGAGCCGAAGGTGTCCGGGTCGGGATAGTCCGCGACCCAGCCGACCGCGTACGCGTCCAGCTTGCCGGTGGCCCAGCGCTTCTGGAAGTCGGTCCACTCGTAGCCCTTGACGTCCACCTTGAACAGGCCGCCCGCCTCCAGCTGCTTCTTCAGCTCGGCGGCCTCCTCGGCGCCGGAACCGTGCCCGATGCCGTATCCGTAGGTGAAGCGCACCGGGAGGGAGACATCGGCCTCTTCGAGGAGTGCCTTCGCCTTGCTGACGCTCTCGTCGGGGTAGGCGTCGAAGAAGGACGTCGTGTGGCCGACGATGCCGGCCGGGATCAGCGAGTACAGCGGGTCGACCGTGCCGTCGTACACCGTGGCCGCCAGCTCGTCGCGGTTGATCAGCCAGGCCATGGCCCGCCGGACGAGGACGTCGTGCAGGGGCGTGCCCTTACGGGTGTTGAGGTACAGATTGCGGGTCTCGGAGCTGTCGGCCTCCGACACCCGCTGATCGGGGTCGCTGGCGGAGAGCCCGGAGAGCATCTTCGGCGGCAGCTGCCGGGTGGCGACCTGGACCTGCTTCGCCTTGTACGCCTTCTGCAGCGCGTCCGAGTCGGCGTAGTACCGCAGCTCGATCGGGCTCCCGGTGCTCTTGACCGCGCCCTTGTAGTGGCTGTTGGGCTGCAGGACGGCCTTCTTGTCCTTCGTATACGTCGACAGGGTGTACGGCCCGGTGCCGTCGACCTGGAAACCGTTGCGCGGGGCGTCCTTCGGGTACTTGGTGCTGTCGACGATCGCTCCGGCGCCGGTGGCCACCTTGAACGGGAAGGTGGCGTCCGGCGACGACAGATGGAAGGTGACGGTCATGCCGGAGGCGGTGACCGAGCCGAGCGTGGAGAGCAGGGACGACGGGCCGACGTCCGAGTTGATCTTCTTGACCCGGTCGAAGGAGTACTTCACGTCCGCGGCGGTCATCGTGCGCCCGCTCGGGAAGGTGAGCCCGTCGCGCACCACACAGCGGTACGTCGACAGCCCGCCGCCCACGAAACCGCAGCTCTTGGCCGCGTCCGGGACGGGTTTCGTGCCGCCCGAGTCGAACGTCATCAGTGACTGGAAGACGTTGCTGTACAACGCCCAGGAACCCGCGTCGTACGCGGCGGCCGGGTCGAGCGACGTGACGGCGTCCGTCGTCCCCACCGTGATCGTCTTGTCCTTGTTCCCGTCCGACGGCAGCAACTGCCAGCCGCCGACTCCCACGGCCGCCAGAACCAGCAGTGTCGCGAGAATCCGTATGCGAACCGACCGCATCGGTGTGCCCTCCCCAGAACCCTCCCGGGTTCCTGCGCATATGCCACTCCCCTAGTGGCGCGGATCACCTAACCACAGGAGTTTCATCCGGGGGAAGAGGGTTCTGCCGAGATGAGAAAGAACTTACCGGCGAGTGTTAATTGCCCGTTTCACAGGCGACTCTCAGCCACTTCGCGGACCTGCCCCGACAGGGCAACTAAGCCTGTCTGCACGCCACTTCAACCCGCCGGGTGACCGGCGCAGCACGGCGTGCGGGCTCCAGCGCGGCCTTCGCGAAGAAGCAGTACGGCCGACGACCTGGGCGGGGCTCTGTCGTACCCGTGGGTTACCCTCGCGATTCCTGAACTTTGCACTTACTTGGGGGGAACCATGCGCAGCTTTGCCATGCCCGCACTTGCCGCTGTCGCCGTCTTCGCGCTTGCGGGTTGTGGGGGCAGCGACGACAAGGCGGACAGCAAGTCGTCCACAGCGCCCAGCTCCGCGGCGTCGACACCCGCCGCGCCGGCCGTCCCGTCGCCCGACGAAGCTCAGGCTCAGGCGCTGACGACCGTGCTGGACACGCTGAAGCCCGGACTCGGCAGTGACGACAAGGACTTGAGCAACGCCCGGAACGTGTGCCTTGACCTCAAGCAGGGCAAGGACGACGCGACAGCGGCAAAGAACGCCGCTGCCCGCTACGGCACGGATGAAGTGACGGCCGCCGGGATCGTGGCCGCTGTGAAGACTTCCTTCTGTTCGTAGCCACACAGCAAGAACCCCCATGTTTCCTGGCGGGCAGGAAACATGGGGGTTCTCTGTCACTCAAGGTTTCACCGGCTCCGCAACCCTGCCCCACCGACTAAGCCTGTTTCGACGCCAGTTCGACGACCGTGATGTCCGACGGAGCCCCCACCCTGGTGGGCGGTCCCCACGCGCCCGCGCCCCTGCTGACGTACAACTCGGTGTCCCCGTAACGCTCCAGGCCGGCGACCGTCGGATTGGCCGCCGCCGCGATGAGATTGCCGGGCCAGAGCTGTCCGCCATGGGTGTGCCCGGAGAGCTGAAGATCGACGCCGTGCTTCACGGCCTCGTGGATCTGCACCGGCTGATGCGCGAGCAGCACGCACGCGCGCGTGGTGTCACGATCCCCGAGCGCCTTCCCGAAGTCGGGCCCCTGCCCCTCGCTCTCGCCCTGGATGTCGTTGACCCCGGCGAGGTCGAACCCGGGGAGTTCGGTACGTGCGTTCTCCAGGGTGTGGATCCCGAGCCTGCGGACCTCTTCCAGCCACTGTTCGGCACCGGAGAAGTACTCGTGGTTCCCGGAGACGAAAAACGACCCGTGCCGCGCCCGCAGCCCGGCCAGCGGAGCCGCGGCGGGCCCGAGGTTCTTCACGCTCCCGTCGACCAAGTCGCCCACGACCGCGATCAGATCGGGCTGCGTCGAGTTGATCGTGTCGACGACCTTCTGTGCGAAACCCCGCCCCAGGACCGGCCCCAGGTGGATGTCGCTGACGACCGCGATCCTGAACCCGTGCGCCGACCGCGGCAGTCGGGCCAACGGCACGGTGACCCGCTTGACGCTCGGCCCGCGCAGAACGCCGTAGGTGCCGTATCCGACGGTCCCGACGGCGGCAGCGGCGGCGGCACCTCCGACGACCCGGGAGACGAAGAGACGGCGGGAGGGGGCGCTCCGCGGCTCTTCGGGAGCCGTTTCGAGGGCGGCTTCTGGGGCTGCTTCGGGGGCTGGGGATTCGGCCTCTTCTACGGCCGTCCCGGCCTGCCCGCGCCGTTCGACGAACCGCCGCAGCAGTGGCCGTAGAACCTCGCCCGCGAGGACGGCCAGCAGCAGGTAGATCGCCAGGGCCATCCACAGGAAGCCGGGCCAGCCCAGGACTTGCTGGAGCCAGAAGGGGGCGCCGCCGCGCTCGGCGGCCAGGGCCGCGATCATCAGCACCGGGCCGGCGATCAGCACGGCCGTGCCGGTGACGCGGGCGGGGCCCCACGCGCGCGTGGTGTCGCGCACGAGGCGGCGCCAGACGTACCAGTGCGCACCGCCCAGGACGGCGACCGCGACCAGGACTACGAGAGCGATGACGACGATGGCCACTTCTCTATGACGTCTCGCGCAGTGCGCGCAGTCCACGCAACCCGAGGCCCCCGATGACCGTCCCCAATACGAAGGACACGATTGCCAGGGTCAGATGCACCCAGAAGTACGCCGTCGGCCGCCCGTCGTCGAAGGCCAGTCCGCTGCCGTCCGCGACGAGATTCTTGACGAAAGTGATCCAGATGACCCAGCTCCACACCCCGAAGGCGAGCAGGAACCAGGAGACGGGGCGGCTGAGCTTCATGAGTCCAGTATCGCCGTCGTCCTCCGGGGCCCGTGGCCGGGGTGGGGCCGGTGACGGGACTTCGGGTCCCTGGGCATGTACGTTCTCGTGCGTGCCCGCTCCACAGCAGACCATCAGGCGATCCCTGCTGGTGCTTTCCGCCGCCCTGTCGTCCCTCGCGCTCACCGCGCCCCTCGCCCTCGCGGCTCCGAGTCCGACTCCCACCCCGAGCGCGACTCCGACCGCGAGCGGGAGCGCGACTCCGACGTCGAGCGCGACTCCGGGTTCGTCGGTCAGTCCTACGGCCACTCCCCCGGCGAACATGTCGTCGGTGGGCGGCACCCGGCTCGCGCAGGCGGGGACGCAGGTCAATCAGGCGGCCGGTGTCCCGGTGCTGCCGAAGGACCTGACCGCGCGGTCGTGGATCGTGACCGACGCCGAGTCCGGTGACGTGCTGGCCGCGCACAACGCGCACTGGCGGCTGCCTCCGGCGAGCACCCTGAAGATGCTGTTCGCGGACACCGTGCTGCCGAAGTTCCCGAAGACGACCGAGCACAAGGTGGTCGCGTCCGACCTGGCCGGCATGGGCGCCGGTTCCAGTGTGGTCCCGATAAAGGAGGGCGAGAGCTACACGGTCCGCGACCTGTGGCTCGGGGTCTTCCTGCGCTCCGGCAACGACGCCGTGCATGTCCTGGCGCACATGAACGGCGGCGTCGACCAGACCGTCGCCGACATGAACGCGCACGCCCAGGACCTCCAGGCGCTCGACACGCACGTGGTGACACCGGACGGCTACGACGAGCCGGGGCAGGTCTCGTCGGCGTACGACCTGACGCTGTTCGCGCGTTCCGGGCTGCAGAAGAAGGACTTCCGGGAGTACTGCTCCACGGTGAGCGTGAAGTTCCCGGGCGAGACCACGAAGGAGAAGGGCAAGTCGGTCCGCGGGACCTTCGACATCCGCAACACCAACCGGCTGCTGAGCGGCGACTCCGACGTCTCGGTGTACCCGGGCATCGCCGGGGTCAAGAACGGCAACACCACCAACGCGGGCGCCACCTTCACCGGGGTCGCCGAACGCGGCGGCAAGGTGCTGCTGGTGACGGTCATGAACCCGGAGAAGGACGAGCACAACGAGGTCTACAAGGAGGCCGCGAAGATCCTCGACTGGGGCTTCCAGGCGGCCGGCAAGGTGCAGCCGGTGGGTGAGCTGGTCGCGCCGAAGAACGCGGCGCAGGCGAGCGCCCAGCCGGGTGCGACGGCCAGCGGGGAGGCGGGCGGGGACAAGGCCGCTAAGCCGGCCGCGAGTTCCTCGGCGTCGGCCGCCGAGGAGGACGGTTCGAGCGGGGTGGGGATCGCGCTCGCGATCGTCGGCGGGCTGCTGGTGCTGCTGGCCGGCGGTGTCTTCCTGGTCAACCGGCGCTGGCCGCTGCCGGATCTGGTCCGTCGTCGCCCTCGTCCCTGACCTTGGGGTTCTCGGTGTCGTCGGCCGGGACGTACTCGTCGTCGTCCTCGGGCCTGCTCGGGGTCGCCGTCCAGGCGGCGCAGAACAACACCAGTTTCGAGGTGAAGTTCATCCACAGCAGCAGGGCGACGGGGACGCCGAACGCGCCGTACATGCTCTTCGCGGCCACGCCCTGGATGTAGCCGCTGAGCAGCAGCTTCAGCAGTTCGAAGCCGACCGCGCCGATCAGCGCGGCCACGGTGAGGCGGCGGCGCGGGGGCTCGACGCCGGGCAGCAGGGTCAGGACGTAGAGCAGGAGCAGGAAGTCGGCGAGTACGGCGACTCCGAACGCGGCGATCCGCAGCAGGATGCCGCCCCAGCCGCCCTCCACGAGGCCCAGTTCGCGGCTGATCCAGTCGACCAGAGCGGAGGCGACGGTCGAGATGGCGATCGTCGCGAGGACGGCACCGCCGAAGCCGACCAGCACACCGGTGTCGATGAGTTTGCGCCAGAGGGGGTTCTCGTCGCGGTCGGGCAGCTCCCACACCGCGCGCAGGCACTCCCGCATCGAGCCGACCCAGCCGATACCGGTGAACAGCAGGAAGGCACCGGCGATGAGACCGACGGTGCCCGCGTTGTCCACCAGGGAACCGATGTTGAGCTGGTCGGAGATGCCGGGTACCTGCTCGGCGATCTTGTCCTGGAGTTCGTGCTGCTGGTCGGTGCTGAGGGTGGCGGCGGCGATCGCGGCGGCCACGGTCAGCAGCGGGAACAGCGCGATGAAGCTGATGAACGTCATGGCGGCGGACAGCTGCGACCACTTCACCCGGTCGAGGCGCTCGTACGACCGCCACGCGTGCGTGGCCGTCAGGCGCACCCACAGCGGCCCGATGAAGGGGAGCTTCTTCAGCCAGTCCATGATCCGATTCTGCCCTCGTCCACTGACACCGATGTACGGGTACCCCACAAACACGCGCGCGTGGCGCCGGATTGCGCGGCATCCGATTAATCGCCCATTTCAGGGAGGGCGCCGACGCCGCACGACCAACCGCCCATAAGTGGGCGATACGGTCACGGGCATGCGTCCTCCACAGTCCCTCCTCGTCCTCGGCGGTACGTCCCGGATCGCACTGGCCACCGCCCGCCGGCTGATCGCCCGCCGCACCCGCACGGTGTGGCTCGCGGGCCGCCCCTCGCCCGCCCTGGAGAGTGCCGCTTCGGAACTGCGCGCCCTGGGGGCCGAGGTCCACACCGTCGCCTTCGACGCGCTCGACCCCGACTCCCACGAGACCGTGCTCGGCAAGGTCTTCGCGGAGGGCGACATCGACCTGGTGCTGCTCGCCTTCGGCACCCTCGGCGACCAGGCCCGGGACGAGCGCGATCCCGCCTCCGCGGTGCGGGTCGCGCACACCAACTACACCGGCGCCGTCTCGTCCGGCCTGATCAGCGCCCGGGCCCTGCAGTCCCAGGGCCACGGCTGTCTGGTGGTGCTCTCCTCGGTGGCCGGCGAACGGGCCCGCCGCTCGAACTTCATCTACGGCTCCAGCAAGGCCGGCCTCGACACCTTCGCGCAGGGGCTGGGCGACGCGCTGCACGGCACGGGCGTGCACGTCATGGTCGTACGACCGGGGCTCGTACGGTCGAGGACCATGGCCGACCCGAAGGCGGCCTCGCTCACCACCACCCCCGAAGCCGTCGCCACAGCCATCGAACTCGGCCTGCGCCGCGGCTCGGAGACGGTATGGGTCCCGGGGGCACTGCGCGTGGTGACAGCGGCGCTACGGCACCTGCCACGGGGGCTGTTCAGGCGGCTGGCCGCATAACCGCGCTCAGTGGCTGGGGATCGTGCCGCGGTCGGTACGGGCCGCCTGGGGCGGCACGACGGCGCCGCCGAAGGTGAACTCGCGGAGTTTGCGCCAGACGTCGTCGGCGCCCTGTTCGTAGAGCGCGAAGCCGGTGCAGGACCACTCCGCGCGGTAGTCGGAGAGCGCCTCGAAGGCGCGGTCCATCGACTCGTCGTCGATGCCGTGCGCCACGGTGACGTGCGGGTGGTACGGGAAGTGCAGCTCGCGCGCCATCGGCCCGGAGGCGGCCCGGATCTGCTTCTGCAGCCAGGTGCAGGCGGCGCCGCCCTCGACCACCTGGACGTAGACGACCGGGGACAGCGGCCGGAACGTGCCGGTGCCGGACAGCCGCATCGGGAAGGGGCGCCCGGCGGCGGCGACCGAGACGAGATGGTCCTCGACCTCGGCCAGCTGCGCGGCGTCCACCTCGGTGGGCGGCAACAGTGTGACGTGCGTGGGGATGCCGTGGGCCGCGGCGTCGCCGAAGCCCGCGCGCCGCTCCTGGAGCAGGCTGCCGTGAGGCTCCGGGACCGCGATCGACACGCCGATCGTTACGGTCCCCACGTCGTCTCCTGTCGTCCTGTCGGTGGTGCTGTCATGGTGCGCTCGGCGGTGCCACCGGTGGTCCTGATGCCGAGCGGGGCGGCCACGCGCGCGGCCACCCGGCTATCGACTGTACGGCCACACCCGAGTTGTGGGCAGGCGCAACCGTAGTGATGTGCAGCGCTCTGTCCAGTGGTACGCGGTCGGTACTCGGGTGCGGTCGTGCGCCTCAGTGCTTGGCGGGCAGGAAGCCCACCCGGTCGTACGCCTGGGCGAGGGTCTCGGCCGCGACGGCTCGCGCCTTCTCCGCGCCCTTGGCCAGGATCGCGTCGAGCGTCTCCGGGTCGTCCAGATACTGCTGGGTGCGCTCCCGGAACGGCGTCACGAACTCGACCATGACCTCGGCGAGGTCCGTCTTGAGCGCGCCGTACATCTTGCCCTCGTACTCCTGCTCCAGCTCGGCGACCGACTTGCCGGTGAGGGTCGACTGGATGGTCAGGAGGTTGCTGATGCCCGGCTTGTTCTCGGCGTCGTACCGGATCACGGTGTCCGTGTCGGTGACCGCGCTCTTGACCTTCTTGGCGGTCGCCTTCGGGTCGTCGAGGAGGTTGATGAGGCCCTTCGGGGTGGACGCCGACTTGCTCATCTTGATCGACGGATCCTGAAGGTCGTAGATCTTCGCCGTCTCCTTGAGGATGTACGGCTTCGGGATCGTGAAGGTCTCGCCGAAGCGGCCGTTGAAGCGCTCCGCGAGGTCGCGGGTCAGCTCGACGTGCTGGCGCTGGTCCTCGCCGACCGGGACCTCGTTCGCCTGGTAGAGCAGGATGTCGGCGACCTGGAGGATCGGATACGTGAACAGGCCGACGGACGCGCGGTCCGAGCCCTGCTTGGCGGACTTGTCCTTGAACTGGGTCATGCGGGCGGCCTCGCCGAAGCCGGTCAGGCAGTTCATGACCCAGGCGAGCTGGGCGTGTTCGGGGACATGGCTCTGGACGAAGAGCGTGCAGTGCTCCGGTTCGAGTCCGGCGGCCAGCAGCTGCGCGACGGCGAGGCGGGTGTTGGCGCGCAGGTCCGCCGGGTCCTGCGGGACCGTGATCGCGTGCAGGTCCACGACCATGTAGAACGCGTCGTGGGACTCCTGGAGGGCCACCCACTGGCGGACGGCGCCGAGGTAGTTGCCGAGGTGGAACGAGCCTGCGGTGGGCTGGATTCCGGAGAGCACGCGAGGACTGTCAGAGGCCATGTTCACCATTCTCTCAGGTCCCGGGCCCCGGTCCGGAACCGGTCGGAACCGGGTCGGAAGAGCTGCGGCACGGGTGGGAACCGATCCGCCTCGGGCGGTGTACCAAATATGTGAAGACGCGGGAGGGGGGCCGCATCGTCGATGAGGCCGCGGTGATCGCACGCGTACGCGCCGGAGAGCCGGAGGCGTACGCGGAGCTGGTGCGGGCCCACACGGGTATCGCGCTCAGGGCGGCCGCGGCACTCGGGGCGGGTGCGGACGCGGAGGACGTGGTGCAGCAGGCCTTCGTCAAGGCGTACTGCGCGCTGGGCAGGTTCCGGGAGGGCTCGGCGTTCAAGCCGTGGCTGCTGTCGATCGTCGCCAACGAGACGAGGAACACCGTGCGTACGGCGGCACGTCAGCGCACGCTCGCCGGCCGGGAGGCGGCGTTCGCGGAGGCCGAGCCGCTGATACCGGAATCGGCTGATCCAGCGGTCGCCACGCTGGAGACGGAGCGCCGCGCGGCCCTGCTGTCCGCCCTGGACCAGCTCAGCGAGGAGCACCGCCTGGTCGTGACCTACCGCTATCTCCTGGAGATGGACGAGCCGGAGACGGCCCAGGCCCTGGGCTGGCCGCGCGGCACGGTGAAGTCCCGGCTGAACCGCGCCTTGAAGAAGCTCGGGCGACTGCTGCCGGATTTCCGGCCTCGGGAAGGGGGTGATGAGCGTGAGTGAGGGACGGGAGTCCTACGACGGTGAGGGCGCCGACGCGGCCTCTCGGCTGCCGGAGGAGCTGCGGGCGCTGGGGCGTTCGCTGGACGCGCGGGGCGGTGGAGGGGCCGTCGGGTCCGAGTCGATGGTCGAGCGGGTGCTGGCACAGATACTGGCCGAGCAGATCCCGGTCCCCGTCCAGGAGGCCGGGCCGACCGGGGTGCGGGCTCGGCTGCGCGCCGTCCGGCGCTGGATGCGGCTGCGTCGGCGCGCGCTGGCAGCGGCCGTGTGCGGTCTGCTGACGGTGCTCGTGCTCACGCCTCCGGTGCGGGCGGCGGTCTTCGACTGGTTCGGCTTCGGCGGGGTCGAGGTGCGGTACGATCCGTCGGCGGTGCCCTCGGCCGGTGCCGCGGTGCCTGGCTGCGGTCGGTCGGTGACCCTGGAGGAGGCTCGTCGGCAGGCGGGGTTCGAGCCGGTGGTGCCGGACGCGTTGGGAGTTCCGGACGCGGTGACGGTGACCGGCGAGCCGCAGGGGCGCTTTCTGGTGAGCCTGTGCTGGCGGGAGGGCGGGCACACGGTCAGGGTCGACGAGTATCCGGCCCGGCTGGACATCGGTTTCGTCAAGACGGTCCGCGAGCTGCCGGAGTGGCTGTCGCTGGACGCGACCGTGTCGCCGGACGGCATACGGGACCCGGCGCTGTGGTTCGCGCGACCGCATCTGCTGAGCTTCTGGCTGGTGGACGGGGACGGGGACCGCTATACGCGTAAGGAGCGGACGGCCGGGCCGACGCTGCTGTGGACGCACGCGGCGGGCGGAGTTCCGGGCGGTGATCTGACGTTCCGTCTGGAGGGCGTGGTGTCGAAGCCGCGGGCCGTGGAGATCGCGAAGTCGCTCGACCGGCACGAGCCGGGCGAATAGAGCGGGCGGAGTGGGAACCTCGGCAAGCCGGGCGGTGTACCAGAAGTGACAGGCGGCTCGCGGGCGGGCCGTACGGGGATCGGCTGGTTGGGGGTTCGGATGTCCGGAGGCGGGAGTGCAGGCAGGGCAGGCGGGGGTGCGGGCAGGGTTCGTGAACTGACGGCTCTGGGCGGGGCGTTGGCGATGACGCTGGCCCTGATGGTGTGGGGCGCGTCGGACGCGGCGGCAGGCGGACCGACGAGCGTGCTCGTCACCTCACCGGAGAGCGGGCAGGCCACAGCGCTGTACTACTCGGACGAACAGTACGGAACGCTCCAGCAGTTGCTCGGCCCGGAAGGCAAGGGCGCCCGCGACAAGCCGCCCGAGGCCGATCTGGCCGACGCCCGCCAGATCAACGTCACCTGGCTGATGCACGACATATCGCCCTGGCGGATCGACCGCGTCTTTCCGGTCGAGACCCGGCCGCAGGCGGTCTGGGTCCACACAGCGGCCGACGTGTCGGAGAACGCGAATCTGAACGGCTACTGGCACCGCGCCGAGCAGCCTGCCCAACTGCGCGCCCTCTTCAAGAAGTTGGGCGTCATGGGCAAGGACACCGGCGAGGACGGCTACTCGGGCATCCTCCCGGGACCGTGGCAGTCGGCCGGAACCGATCGGGCCACCACCGCACCCGACACCGGTACGACGACCAGCACGATGCGGGTCGCCGGTCAGGACAAGAGCGACGGCACCGGCTGGTGGTGGGCGATACCGGGCGCGGGTGCCGGAGCGGTACTGGCCCTCGTGCTGCGGACGTTGGCCACGCGGCGGCCACTGGACCGTTGGCGGAAGGGGCGGGAGCCGGGGCCCAGGCAGGAGTTGCGGGACGTATGAGGAGTGGAGGGGCACGGGATGGAACGCGGGAGGTTGCGGGGCGTGTGTCTCGTGGCGGCGCCGGTGTTGATGGCCCTGGCCGGAACGGCTCGGGTCCAGGCTGCCGGCATGGATCAGGTGCCGGTTCAGGTTCCGGGCCGGGACATCCCGGATCTGGCGTTGGTCGTGGCGGGGGCCACAGGCCGGACCGAGGCGTGGCACTCCGGGGAGTCGTCGTTCGCGCGCCTGTGGACGTTGTTTCAGCCGACGTACGCGGGCACGGAGCGGGTGTCGCAGGAGTGGGAAGCGGGTCGGTATCCGACGGTGCGGATCACCGTGGTGTGGGGCCTGACCGGCGTCGGCGGCTGGCCTCGGACGAGTCGGGCTCCGGGCGGTGATGTGGCGGTGCAGCGGGAGGACCAGTTGTTCGTGGCCTCGGACGGCACACCGTGGGTGCGGACGGATCCGGCTCCGGAGGTGGCGGACGACGACATCCGATGGCATCGGGCGCCGCGCTCGGTCTTCGCGCAGTGGAAGCGGGCGGGACTGCCCGGTGAGACCGGTACCGGGGGCAAGGCGGTCGCGGGCCGGCCTGAATCCGCGAACCCGGCCGGACCCGTCTGGTGGGCGGCGGCGGGTGTGGCCGTCGGGGTCGGCGGCACGCTGCTGATACGCCGCGCGGCGGCCCGGCGTGAGGCCGGACCGCCGCGCGAGGAACCACGACAGGAACTCATCGATCTGTGAGAGTCGCCGATCTTTGACAACTCGACAGAGAGCGGGTGTCAGCCGAGGTCGATCTCCGGGTACAGCGGGAAGCCGGCGACCAGATCGGTGGCGCGGCGGGAGATCTCGTCGGAGACCTTCTCGTCCAGGACGTGGGACGCCTTGCTCGCAGCGCCGGACTTCGTCGTGCCCGGCTCCGTGCTGGTGAGGACGCGGTCGATGAGAGCCGCCACCTCGTCCATCTCCGCCGTGCCCAGGCCGCGCGTGGTCAGGGCCGGGGTGCCGATGCGGATGCCCGACGTGTACCAGGCGCCGTTCGGGTCGGCCGGGATGGCATTGCGGTTGGTGACAATGCCGGAGTCCAGGAGGGCCGTCTCGGCCTGGCGGCCGGTGAGGCCGTAGGACGTCTCCACGTCGATCAGGTTGAGGTGGTTGTCCGTGCCTCCCGTGACCAGGGTGGCGCCCCGGCGCATCAGGCCGTCCGCCAGCGCGCGGGAGTTGTCGACGATGCGCTGGGCGTAGTCCTGGAAGGAGGGCTGCCTGGCCTCGGCGAGGGCCACGGCCTTCGCGGCCATGACGTGCGGGAGCGGGCCGCCGAGGACCATCGGGCAGCCGCGGTCGACCTGGTCCTTGAGGGAGTCGTCGCACAGGACCATGCCGCCGCGCGGGCCGCGCAGCGACTTGTGGGTGGTCGTGGTGACGATCTGGGCGTGCGGGACCGGGTCAAAGTCGCCGGTGAGGACCTTGCCCGCGACCAGGCCCGCGAAGTGCGCCATGTCGACCATGAGGGTCGCGCCGACCTCGTCGGCGATCTCGCGCATGATGCGGAAGTTCACCAGGCGCGGGTAGGCGGAGTAGCCGCCGACGATGATCAGCGGCTTGAACTCACGGGCGGAGGCGCGCAGGGCCTCGTAGTCGATGAGGCCGGTGACGGGGTCCGTGCCGTAGGAGCGCTGGTCGAACATCTTGCCGGAGATGTTCGGGCGGAAGCCGTGGGTGAGGTGGCCGCCGGCGTCCAGGGACATGCCGAGCATGCGCTGGTTGCCGAAGGCCCGGCGGAGTTCGGCCCAGTCGGCGTCGGAGAGGTCGTTGACCTGGCGGACGCCCGCCTTCGCGAGGGCCGGAACCTCGACGCGGTCCGCGAGGATCGACCAGAAGGCGACGAGGTTGGCGTCGATGCCGGAGTGCGGCTGGACGTAGGCGTGGCGGGCACCGAAGAGTTCGCGCGCGTGCTCGGCGGCGAGGGACTCGACGGTGTCGACGTTGCGACAGCCTGCGTAGAAGCGGCGGCCGATGGTGCCCTCGGCGTACTTGTCGCTGAACCAGTTGCCCATGGCCAGCAGGGTGGCCGGGGAGGCGTAGTTCTCGGAGGCGATCAGCTTGAGCATCTCGCGCTGGTCTGCGACTTCCTGGCCGATGGCGTCGGCGACGCGCGGCTCGACGGCACGGATCACATCGAGGGCGGCACGGAAGGCGGTGGACTCGTTGGAGAGGGGCGCGGAATTGTCGGGCATGGGGACCTCCGGACGTGGCGTTCGGCGTTCTCGGTACGGCCCAGGCGCACGGCACACATTGCAGCTCGGGCCGCTCCCCGATGGTCGGTCCCATCCCAGCGCGCCAGTCACGGCCCGCCGGTCAGCCTACCGGGCAGGCCGGACGGTGCGGCTCCCGCGTCCACCATGCGGGCGAGGACAGAAAAGGGGCACCTTCACCCCCGGGAGACGCCGTGACCAGTACGGAAGCCCTCGCCGCCGCCGACGGCGCGTGGATGACGGACGTGGAGGGACGGCACTATCTGGACCTGCTCGCCGGGTACTCGGCGCTGAACTTCGGGCACCGCAACCCACGGGTCGACGATCCGGATCGCACCGCCGCTGATGATCAGCGAGGAGGACCTGGACTGGGGGTTGGCCCAACTGCGGGCGGTGTTGGGGGTCTGGACGTCCCGGGAACTCCAGAGATCAGTGAGAGGGCCGGCACGGAGGGCCCGTGGCGATCTCCCCTCCCCTAGAGTCCCTTTGTGCTCTTTGGAATGGTGTGCGCGCTCGGCGCGGCGATCTGCTTCGGTACGGCGACAGTCCTGCAGGCGGTCGCCACGCGGGCGGCGACGACGGGTGGGGGCGGGGACGCGGCGCTGTTGCTGCGGGCGCTGCGGCAGTGGCGGTACATGGCGGGGCTCGGGCTGGACGGGCTGGGTTTCGTGTTCCAGATCGCGGCGCTGCGGTCGCTGCCCATCTACGCGGTCGGGGCGGCCCTGGCGTCGAGCCTCGCGGTGACGGCGGTGGTGGCCGCGCGGCTGCTGAAGGTGCGGCTCAGCGGGATGGAGTGGGCGGCCGTCGGTGTGGTGTGCGCGGGTCTTGCGATGCTGGGGCTGGCGTCCGGGGCGGAGGGGGACCGGGCCGGGTCCATGGCGTTGAAGTGGGCGATGTTGGGGACGGCCGGTGCGGTGCTGCTGCTCGGGCTGGTCGGGGGGCGGTTGCCGGAGCGGGGGCGGGCGTTGACGCTCGGTCTTGGCGCCGGGTTCGGGTTCGGGGTCGTCGAGGTGGCGGTCCGGCTGATCGACTCGCTCGCGCCGTCGACGCTGGTCGGCAATCCGGCGACGTATGCGCTGCTGGTGGGTGGGGGCGCCGCGTTTCTGCTGCTGACGACGGCTCTGCAGCGGGGGTCGGTGACGACGGCCACGGCGGGGCTGGTGATCGGGGAGACGATCGGGCCGGCGGCGGTGGGGGTGGTGTGGCTCGGGGACCGTACGCGGGAGGGGTTGGAGTGGCTGGCGGTGCTGGGATTTTTGGTGGCGGTGGTGGGGGCGTTGGCGTTGGCACGGTTCGGAGAGGCGCCGGCCTCCGGCGGTGGAGCGGTGGATCGTGCGGGTGAGTTGGGGTGACCGTCCCTGGGGACTGCGCCCCCAGACCCTCTCACGGCAGCACCCTGCACAGTGCCTCCACCGCTCCCTCCCACGCGTGGTCCGAGGGCGTGCCGTAGCCCACGACCAGGGCGTCCAGGGGGTCGGCCTGGGCGTGGTCGTGGCGGTAGGAGGAGAGGGGGTGGAGGGCGAGGCCCTGCCAGGCGGCGGCTTGGACCACGGACTGTTCGGTGCCGGGTGGGAGGCTGAGGACGGCGTGGAAGCCGGCGGCGATGCCGGTGACGTGGACGTCGGGGGCGTGGTGGGCGAGGGCGTCGACCAGGGTGTCCCGGCGGCGGCGGTAGCGCAGGCGGGCGGCGCGGACGTGGCGGTCGTGGGCGCCGGAGGTGATGAACTCGGCGAGGGTCAGTTGGTCCAGGACGCCGCAGGTGTCGACGCCGCCCTTTGCCTTCGCCACCTCCTCCGCCAGTGACGGGGGCAGGACCAGCCAGGCCAGGCGGAGGCCTGGCGCGAGGGACTTGCTGGCGGTGCCCAGGTAGACGACGTGGTTGGGGTCGAGGCCCTGGAGGGCGCCGATCGGCTGGCGGTCGTAGCGGAACTCCCCGTCGTAGTCGTCCTCCAGGACCAGGCCGCCGGTGCGCCGGGCCCAGTCGACGACGGCGGAGCGGCGGTCGTGGTGGAGCGGGACGCCCATGGGGAACTGGTGGGCGGGGGTGAGCAGGACCGCGGGTTCGTCCGTCAACTGGCCCGGGTTCGTGCCCAGTTCGTCGAAGGGGAGCGGGCGGGTGCGCAGACCGGCCCCGTCGAGGATCTGCCAGTGGGCGGGCAGGCCGTAGGACTCCACCGCGATCGTGTGGGCGCCGCGGGCCCGTAGCGCCGTGCCGATCAGCCGCAGGCCGTTGGAGATGCCCGCGCTGATCAGGATGTGCTCGGGGTCGGCGCGGACGCCGCGGGCTCGGGCGAGGTAGGCGGCGAGGGCGGTGCGCAGTTCGGCACGGCCG
>NZ_JAWOAI010000110.1:0-22543 GCF_033194735.1 Streptomyces sp. W16 | reverse complement strand
GCCCGCCCGCGCGCCTGTTCGGCCGCGGTCAGCGCCTCCTCGACGCGGTCGGTCGCGCGGCGATTGGTGACCGTGGCCGCGGCCACGAGGCCGACCAGGGCGCCGACGAGGGTGTCCACGACCCGCTCAGTGATCAGTTCCCCGGGCTGCTGGGTTCGGGCGAACTCGGTGATGAGCAGCGCCATCGGGGTCACACAGACGCCGCCGAGCCAGTAGTTGCGGCCGATCAGCGCCTCGGCACCGAAGTTGAACGCCAGGCAGCACAGCACCAGGACCGCCGGACGGTTGTGGGCGAGCGGCGCCACCCCGGCGAAGACGAGCACGCCCACGAGGTTGCCGACGACCCGCTGCACTCCCCGGCCCCAGGTGAGGGTGATGTTGGCCTGGTAGAGGGAGGCGGCGGTGACGAGGGCCCAGTAGGGGCGGCCGACGCCGAGGGCCAGGGAGGCGTAACCGGCGAGCGCACAGCCGATCGCCGTGCGCAGCACGAGGGGGGCGAGTGGGCCGAGCCTGGTCCACAACGGGCGGGCGGGGGTGGCGAGTTCGGCGTCCACACCGAGCAGTTCGGCTACGGCGCCCACCGGGTCGTCGGTCCGCGGGACCGGTCCCCTGCCGCGCAGTTCGCGGGCCCAGGTCCGCAGCAGCTCCGGGTCGGTGTCCGCGGGCGCGGCGAGGGCGACCTCGGCACGGACGACGAGACGTTCGAGGGCACGCCGGGGGGTGGTGCGGGTCGCTGTGGCGGTATGGGTGCCCGTGCCCGTTGCGGTATCGGTGCGGATACCGGCGGCGAGTAGGGACTGCCAGGCGGCGTGGATGGCTGCTGCCGTGGTGGCACGCGCGCGTGCTTGTGCGCGTACGTTGCTGCCGCCCTCAGCGCCGGGCACCTGCGCATCTTCGACTCCGGCGGCGCGGGCACGGCCGGCTCCGGCGCCGTGTGCTTCGCCGCCTACGGCGCCATGCGTGACGGCGTACGCGGCAGCAGCGTCCAGTGCCTGGGCCGTGGCGCGCCGCTCGGGGCCGTAGGGCCGGACGAGGCCGGGTGCCATGCCGACGAGCCACGCCCAGACGCCCGCCGCGGCGGCGAGCGCGAGGTGACCGGGGACCTGGGCGAGCGTCTGCGGTGCGAAGAGCGAGGCGGAGCTGATGAAGGTGAGGACGACGTTGCCGGGCGGGCCGATCCGGGTCGCGTCGCACAGTCCCTTCTGTACGGCGGCCAGGCCGGCGCCGGCCGTGACCAGCACGACGGCGTTCGTGGTGAGGGAGGCGGTGACCAGCGCGACGGCGAGACCGCCGATCATCCCGAGCACCACCCGGAGCAGGGCGCGAGCCCTGGCGGCGTAGGGCTTGTTGTGGGCGTAGAGCGCGCACAAGGAGCCGGCCATCGTGTACATCGCCAGGTCGAGGCGGCCCAGGGCAAGCAGAGTCAGGTTGGGCGGGGCGACCGACGCGACCACGCTGAGCGCGGGCTTGAACCAGATGTCGGAGGGCCGGCCGAGGCGCAGCACACCGGCGAGGGGGAGGCGTCGGACTCGGGGAGCCCGCGGGGTGGGGGCGGGGGTCGCACTGCTCATGGAGTGTAAGTTTAGCAGGTGTTTTACTCGTGAATTAGTTGCGCGAACACGCCCCCGACCTGCCGCACTCCGCCGAGTGCTCCCCATGTACACCGTTGCGCTCGATTGCGCCCCGTGCGGCACGGGCAACCTGTGACCGATCGTCTACGAAGAGTGAGAGCAAGGGCGGAACGGGGGGATGCGCATGCACGGACCGGCTTCGCCCGGCTGGCTGCTGGTCGCGCTCTGCGCCGCGACCGGGGCCTACTGCCTGTTGCGGATGCGCAGCCCCGTCGAGGAACAGCGACGGGCGGCCGGCGGAGAGGCCCTGATGGGCTTCGGAATGGCCGCGATGGCCGTGCCGGCCGCGGTGTTCGCGCCGCCGTCGTGGGCCTGGCCCGGCTACGCGGCGGTGTTCGGCGTGGCGGCGCTGCGCGCCCTGTGGACCGCGCGCAGGAGTCCGCACCATGTGCACCATCTGCTGGGCACCGCCGCCATGGTCTACATGGCGCTCGTGATGGGCGCCTCGCCCGGTCACCACCATGAGCACGACGGCTCCGGAGTCCCGCTCGTGACAGGTGTGCTGCTCCTCTACTTCGTGGGATACGTGCTGCTGTCGGGCATACGGTTGATGCCCGCCACCGGCGCGGCCGTCGGCGGCGGGAGCGTCGGGTGGGGCGACCGACCGGAACTGGCCCGGGCCTGCCGGCTGTCGATGGGGATCGCCATGGTCGCGATGTTGTTGACGCTCTGAGGAGCTGGGGAGCCGAGGCACTGTACGAAATCGTGGTCTGCGTCACTTTGCCGTAACAAGCCGTACCCCTGACCACCGCGGCGCTCATAGGGTGCTCCCATGATGGTCCCCGCGGCACTGTTGCTGCTCGGCGCCTTGGCCGCCGTCGTCGCCCCACGGCTGCTCGCCCGGGCCGACTGGCCGGACCATGAGCCGGTGCTCGCGCTGTGGGTGTGGCAGTGCGTCGTGGCGGCCGTCCTCCTGTGCTGCGCCCTGTCGATGACGCTCAGCGCCGCCGCCGCGTGGCAGGCCGTGCGCGGCCACGTCTTCGCCAACGCCCCGCACGCCGTCCTGGACGCCTATCCCCTTGTGACAACCGGGCCTTGGGCGGCGGCGACCGCGGTGGCCCTCGCGTGCGGCGGGGCATGGACGGTGGCGATGCTGGTCCGCGAAGTCGTACGGGCCCGGTCGCGGCGTCGACGACGGAGGGCCGAACTCCTCGTACGCGCACCGCTGTTGCCCGGCGAGGAGCCGGGCGCCGAGCCGCTGGTCGTGCTGGAGGGCGAGCGCCCTGACGCGTGGTGGATGTCCGGCCCGGCGCCTCAACTGGTCATCACCACAGCCGCGTTGCGCCGGCTCAAGGGGCGACAGCTGGACTCACTGCTGGCCCACGAGCAGGGGCACGCGCAGGCCCGGCACGACTGGCTGCTGCACTGCTCGGCCGCGCTCGCGACCGGGTTTCCGCAGGTTCCGGTGTTCGCCGCGTTCCGGGACGAGATGCACCGCCTGGTCGAACTCTCCGCCGACGACATGGCCTCCCGCCGCTTCGGCCGCCTCACTACCGCGCTCGCACTCGTCGAACTCAACGAGGACCGTGGGGTGTTCGGGCCGTGCCCGACCCCGCAGGCCCATGTCCCGCAGCGGGTGCACCGGTTGCTCACGCCCCCGGACCGGCTCACGACGACGCGCCGCCTGGGGCTGACCGCCACGGCGGCGCTGGTGCCGGTGATTCCGGTGCTGGTGGCGTTCGTACCGGGGCTGCGGGCGCTCGGCTGAGGTCGACGTAGATCGGCATGGATCGGCACGGATCAGTACGGATCGGCGAGGATCGTTCCATGCACTGTCCGTCCCGCCCGACTCGCCGGTACACCACTGTCACCCTGGCCCTGTGCTCCGCGCTGCTCCTCACTCTGGTCGCGGTCGAATGGCGTCCGCTGATCGACCTCGACGACCGGATCGCCGGAACGACGCACCGTTGGGCTGTCGAGGATCACCGGGTGACGCATATGTGCCGCATCCTGACGGACTGGGTCTGGGACCCCCTGACCCTGCGCCTTGTATGTGCGGCCACCATGGTGTGGCTGATCTGGCGGCGTTCCGCATGGTGGACGGCACTATGGCTGGTGGCCACATGTGCACTCGGCACACTGCTGCAGCAGGCCCTGAAGGCACTGGTCGACCGACCCCGCCCGGTGTGGCCCGACCCCGTCGACTCCGCGCACTACGCGGCCTTCCCCTCGGGCCACGCCATGACCGCCACGGTGGTCTGCGGCCTCCTCCTGTGGCTGCTCCACCACCACGGCGCCGGACGCGCTGTGTGGCGCACGGCCATGACTCTGGCCGTGATCTCCGTGGCTGGTGTGGGACTGACCCGTGTGTGGCTGGGCGTGCACTGGCCGTCGGACGTGGTGGGCGGCTGGGTTCTGGGGGCGTTGGTGGTGGCGGTCGCTGTCAGGGTGCACGAACGTCGGCGGGTGTGGGCGCCCAGTAAGATCACCGCATGAGTGCCGTCCTCTTCGACTTCTCCGGAACCCTCTTCCGTATCGAGTCCACCGAGTCCTGGTTGCGTGCCGTGCTGCGCGAGACCAGGATCTCGCTGCCCGAGCCGGAGTTGGCCGAGGCGGCGAGGGCACTGGAGTCGGCGGGGGCGATGCCGGGTGGGGCGCGACCGGAGCGGCTGCCCGCCGAGTTGGCCGAGGTGTGGGCGGTCCGCGACCAGAGTGCCGAACTGCACCGGGCCGCGTTCACCGGCGTCTCCCGCCAAGTCCCGCTCCCCGACCCGGCGTTGCACGACGCGCTGTACGACCGGCACATGACGCCGGCCGCCTGGACGCCGTACCCGGACACGGAATTCGTGCTGCGGACGCTGCGTGAGCGCGGAATCGGCGTGGGCGTGGTGAGCAACATCGGCTGGGATCTGCGGCCGGTGTTCCGCGAGCACGGCCTCGACGCCTACGTGGACACATACGCGCTGTCGTACGAACACGGCATTCAGAAGCCGGATCCGCGGCTGTTCGCGGTCGCCTGCGAGGCGCTCGGGGCCGATCCGAAGGACGTGCTGATGGTCGGCGACGAGCGACGCGCGGACGGCGGGGCAGCGGCCCTGGGGTGCGTGGTGCACTTCGTGGACCACCGCCCGGTGACCGAACGACCGGACGCCCTGCGCCCCGTGCTGGACCTGGCCGGTCAGGGCTGAGCCGAGGCCGCCCTCAGCAACCCAGGAGCCGACCCCCGCCCCCAGCCCAGGGGCCGACCCCGGCCTCAGGACCGAGGGCGACACCTTGAGGACCTAGGGCAACACCTCAGGGCCGAAGGCAACAGCAGCGCCCGCCGCCGCGCCCCGCCCGCGAAGTCACCCCTGATACCCCTCCACCTCGGACTCCGGGCGCACCCGCGCCTCGTCCGGGTTCTCGCCGAACTCCACCTTGGCGCGGCGCTGCCTCAACAGGTCCCAGCACTGGTCGAGTTCACGTTCCAGTTGGCCGAGGCGCTGGTGCTCCGTGGTGCTGTCGATCGTGCCGGACGCGAGGGCCTCCCGGAGCTTGCGCTCGTCGTCGACCATCTCGTTGATCCGCGCGAAAATCTGCTGGTCCTGGTCCATGCCCGTGCGCCTCCTCGGCTCGTCACCCGTGCCCACTCTAGGGACGGTTCACGTGCCGTGCGACAGATGTGCGAGAAGGCGGCGCCGATGCCCGGCCAAAAGTCGCCCCAGGAAACCATGAGAGTGAAAAGGAGCCGCCCGCCTGAGACGATCCCCCGCGTCGCCCCAGACGGACGGCAGCATTCGACGGACCCTCGCGACGGGGACCCGTACGTCCTGAGTATAGTTGGCTGATAGCCAGTCAACGCAGGAGTTACAGCATGTCCCCGCGCAGCGCCTCGGTCAATGAAGAGTTGCGACGGCGTTCCCGGGAGCGGCTTCTGCAAGCGGCGGTCGAGCTGGTCGGGGAGCGCGGCTTCGAGGCCACGACCTTGGGCGACATCGCGGACCGGGCCGGCTCGGCCCGCGGACTGGTGTCGTACTACTTCCCCGGAAAACGCCAGCTCGTGCAGTCCGCCGTGCACCGGCTGATGCACTGCACGCTGGAAGAGGCGCTGGAACGCGAGCCGCGCACCACGGACGGGCGGGAGCGCATGGCGCGGGCCATCGACGCGATCCTGGGCCTCGCGCACGACCGGCCCGTGCTGATGCGCCAGCACATGGCGGGGCTGCTCCAGGGCGAGGGCTTCGTGCAGTGCCCGGAGCAGCGGCGTCTGGCCGAGCTGCTCGGGGAGACGATCGCGCGGTACAGGTCGGGGAACGTCCCGTCCGACTACCCGATGCTGCGGGCCCTCCTCATGGGCGCGGTCTACGCGGCGCTCGTGCCCGGGGTGCCGATGCCGATCCCGGTGCTGCGCACCGAGTTGTTCGAACGGTACGGGCTCGACTGGGAGTTGGGGATCCCACCCGATGCCGGCTCACCTCGCGCGGCAGCCGACACGGACCTCTCACGGTTCTTCGCTACGGACGACCGGTCGGCGGACGACCGGTCGACGGACGGCCGCCCTGCCGAGTCCTCGGGGGCATAGCCCGCCCACCCTCTCAACTCGTCGCCTCAGCGCCGCGCATGACGAGGTGTCAGATAGCCCGCGTCGCGCGCCTGGGAGATGAGGCGGAGAGAGCGGCGTCGGCTGTGTCCGGTCGCGCACATCACCGCGAGGACGGGATCGACGCCCTCCTCCTGTGCGGCGCGGTACTCCTGGGCGACCAGCCACCGTCCCTCGATGCCACGCGGCCAGGGCGGCCGGGCCCGGCGCGCTCCGCCCGGCTCGGCCCCTTCCTCCTCTTCGCCCACTGGCCCCGGTTCCAGGCCGCACGCCTCGAAGAGCGGACCCTCGATCCAGTCGGCCAGCACCGTCAAGTCGTCGAGGGACAGGGCCGGTTGAGCCCGTACGTCCTCGACGGAGACGCACTGGTCGGACACCACGGCGAGTGCGTCGACCCGGGCGCCGTCGGTGAAGGCGAGCCGGACGTGGAACCACGAGGTGGCACCGTCGTGCTCCTGCACTTCCCACGCGGGCCACACGGACACCGCGCCGTCCTCCGGACAGCGATCGGAAAGATTAACAAAGGATGCTTCTAGCACACACGCAACGTAACCGCATGATCACATTCCATACGAACGGACACGCGCGCCCCCGTCGCGTACGGGTACGCACGGCACCCTGTCAGCGGAGCGCCGGTGGTGGGACCCTGGAGTTGCCAGCGGTCTGGCGAGTCAGCGATCTCCTGTGTGCCTGACGGGTGAGGAGTTCCGCCGTGCTGCGTGTCGCCGTCGTCGGGTCCGGGCCGAGCGGGGTCTACACCGCCCAGGGCCTGGTCCAGCGGGAGCCCGGGGTGCTGGTCGACGTCCTGGACCGGCTCCCGTGCCCGTACGGTCTGGTGCGTTACGGCGTGGCGCCGGACCACGAGAAGATCAAGTCGCTGCAGAACAATCTGCGGACGGTGCTGGAGCACGAGCGGGTGCGGTTCCTCGGCGGGGTGCCGGTGGGGCCCGGGGGGCTGGCCACCGCGCGGCTGCGCGAGCTGTACGACGCGGTCGTGTACTGCGTGGGCGCCGCCACCGACCGCCATCTGGGGATTCCCGGCGAGGAGCTGCCGGGCAGCTGGTCGGCGACCGAGTTCGTGTCCTGGTACAGCGCCCATCCGGACTCCACCGCCGACGGTTTCGTGCTCGGCGCGCGGTCGGCCGTCGTCATCGGCGTGGGCAATGTCGCGGTGGACGTCGCGCGGATGCTGGCGCGTGGCGCGGCCGAGCTGAGCCGCACCGACATACCCCAGGCGGCGCTCACCGCGCTGGCCGCGAGCGGGGTGACGGACATCCACATGGTGGGTCGGCGCGGCCCCTCACAGGCCCGCTTCACCACCAAGGAGCTGCGCGAACTGGGCGGGCTGCCGGACACCGACGTGACCGTGGATCCAGCCGAGTTGGCGCTCGACCCGGACTGCCTGAACCCCTCCGCCCTGCCCGCCGCGCAACGCCGCAACGTGGAGACTCTGCGCGACTGGGCGGCACTGCCTCCCTCGGGATCCCCACACCGTATCCACCTCCGCTTCTTCCTCCGTCCCGTCGAACTCCTCGCCGACGCGGGGCGGGTGGGCGCGGTGCGCTTCGAACGGACCGCGCCGGACGGGCGGGGCGGGGTGCAGGGCACCGGTCAACGGGAGGACATCGAGGCGCAGTTGGTGCTGCGCTCGGTGGGCTATCGCGGGGTGCCGTTGGACGGGCTGCCCTTCGATGCCGAGCTCGGCATCGTGCCGCACCGGGCGGGCCGCGTCCTGCGCGAGGGACTGCCCGTGCCCGGCGAGTACGTCGCCGGCTGGATCAAGCGGGGCCCGACAGGCGTCATCGGCACCAACCGCCCGGACGCCAAGGAGACGGTGACGTCCCTGCTGGAGGACGCCGCCATGCTCGTACGGAAGGAAGCATCCGAAGACCCCCTCGCCGCGCTGCGTGCCGAGGGGATCGAGCCGGTCGAGTGGGCCGGATGGGAGGCCATCGAGCGGGCCGAGGCGGAGCTGGGAGCCTCGCTGGGCCGGGACGGTGTGGTCAAACTGCCTGGCTGGGAAGCTCTTCTGCAGGCGGTACGTGGGTCGCACACATAACAGATGGGCATGACACACAGCGGCAACAACCCAGAAATCAACAAACTGTTCAAGACGCTTACGGTCTCGTGCTGTCCACATGTTTCGCCCACCCTTCTCCCCCTCTCCGCCGCTCAGGAGTGCCCATGGCAACGACCACACCCGTGCATCCCGTCGACGAGGTCCCACCCGTACGGCAGCTGGCCGCCTTCGGACTGCAGCACGTGCTCGCGATGTACGCGGGCGCGGTGGCGGTTCCGCTGATCGTCGGCGGGGCGATGAAGCTGTCGGCGGCCGATCTGGCGTATCTGATCACCGCCGACCTGCTGGTGTGCGGTATCGCGACGCTCATCCAGTGCATCGGCTTCTGGCGGTTCGGGGTGCGGCTGCCGATCATGCAAGGCTGTACGTTCGCGGCGGTGTCGCCGATGGTGCTGATCGGTACGACGGGCGGCGGACTGCCCGCGATCTACGGGTCGGTGATCATCGCTGGGCTCGCCATCGCGCTCCTGGCACCGGTCTTCGGCAAGCTGCTGCGCTTCTTCCCGCCGCTCGTGACCGGCACGGTGATCCTGATCATCGGTCTGTCGCTGCTGCCCGCGGCGGGCAACTGGGCGGCGGGCGGCCAGGGTTCGAAGGACTTCGGTGAGCCGAAGAACCTGGCTCTCGCGGCCTTCGTCCTCGTGGTCGTCCTGGGTGTGCAGCGGTTCGCGCCCGCGTTCCTGAGCCGGATCGCGGTGCTCATCGGCATGGCCGTGGGGCTGGTGGCCGCCGTGGTCTTCGGGTTCACGGACTTCAGCGGGGTCGGGGACGCCGACTGGGTCGGCATCAGCACGCCGTTCCACTTCGGAACGCCCACCTTCCACGCCTCGGCGATCGTGTCGATGCTGGTGGTGGCGCTGGTGACGATGACCGAGACGACCGGTGACCTGATCGCGGTCGGCGAGATGACCGACCGCAGGATCGAGCCGCGCTCCCTCGCGGACGGCCTGCGCGCCGACGGCCTCTCCACGGTCCTCGGCGGCGTCTTCAACACCTTCCCGTACACGGCCTACGCCCAGAACGTCGGCCTCGTCGGCATGACCCGGGTCCGCAGCCGCTGGGTCGTCGCCGTCGCCGGCGGCATCCTCGTCGTCCTCGGCCTGCTGCCCAAGCTCGGCGCGGTCGTCGCGGCGATACCGGCACCGGTGCTCGGCGGCGCGGGCCTGGTCATGTTCGGCACGGTCGCCGCGAGCGGCATCCGCACCCTGACCCAGGTCGACTTCAAGGACAACCACAACCTCACCGTCGTCGCCGTCTCGGTGGCCGTGGGCATGCTGCCGGTCGGCGTACCCACGGTGTACGCGCAGTTCCCTGACTGGTTCCAGACGGTGATGAACAGCGGCATCAGCGCGGGCTGTCTGACGGCGATCGTGCTGAACCTGGTCTTCAACCACCTTCCGGTGAAGGGCAGTTCGTCCACCGCCCCCGCTGCCACGAAGGAATCGGTCGCCTAGCGCAGCAGTCGGGCGGGGACCGTCGCGGCCAGCACGCCGTACCCCGCCGGATTGAGATGCAGCCAGTCGCCCACTTGGAGGGACTCCCGCAGTCGGCTCGGGTCGGCCGGATCGCGTACGGCGCGGTCGAAGTCGAGGACCGCGTCGAAGTGGCCGCTCGTCCGGATCCAGGTGTTGACCGCCCGGCGGGAGAGCTCGCGTTCGCCCGCCGGGTCGTCATAGGTGTTGCCGCCGAAGGGGAGCAGGGTCGCGCCGTAGACGCGGATGCCCTGGGCGTGGGCGCGGACGACGATCTGGTCGTAGGCGGCCAACAGGTCTTCGGCCACCTGGTGTTGGGCGGCCGGGGTCGCGTCGGCGGTGCCGATGTCGTTGACGCCCTCGAAGACGATGAGGCGGGTGACGCCGCTGCGGGAGAGGACGTCGCGGTCGAGGCGGGCGAGGACGTTGGGGCCGAGGCCGTCGTTGAGGACCCGGTTGCCTCCGGCGGCCTGGTTCAGGATCGCTACGGCGGCGGTGGCGGGGTGGGCGCGGAGGCGGTCGTGGAGCTGGTCGGGCCAGCGGTCGTTGGCGTTGGTCGTGGAGCCTCGGCCGTCGGTGAGCGAGTCGCCGAGGATCGCTACGGCCGTGGTGGCGCGAGGAGCCAGGACCTCGACGTCGCTCAGCAGGTACCAGTGGTCGACCGGGGTCGCGCCGGGCAGGTCCGCGTCCTGTGTGTGATCTCCGTTCTGGAGATACGACGTCGTGCGCGAACCGGGGTGCGAGGTGAGCGCGAGCGACGGCTGGCCCGTCGCGAGGTAGGTCGTCACCGTCAGGACGGATGCGGCGGGCAGGTCCAAGTCCAGGGGATCCGAGACCAGTTGGGCGCCGACCGGGACGGTCGCAGACCCGCGACCGGCGAAGGTGACCGGTCTGCCGCTGCCGTGCACGATCGCGCTCGCTCCCGCCCTGCCGTCCGGCGGGAGCGCCACCGTCACCGCGGTGAGCGGCAGCGGGGTGTCGCCGTAGGCGTTGGAGAAGCGCAGGCGCAGCGTCCGGCCGCCGGTGGTGACGCGGAGCGTCTGTCGCAGGGTGGTGTCGACCAGTACCGACCTGGCCCCGGTGAAGGGCGCGGGCGGCAGGTTGCCGGGCTCGGTGAGCTGGGGCATCGCCGTCCAGGTGTTCACCCAGTGCGCGCCGGGATGCGTCGAACTCCCTTCGACGTATGCGAAGTTGGGGGCTGCCAGGACCGACAGGGCCGAGGTCGTGGCGACGAGCGCGGTCCGTCTCGTGGGCTGCACGGAATCCGCCTTCCTCGGGAAGGAATTGGGGGTGAGGGGCAACGGGCGCACTCCCGGATGCGGGTCAACCGACCGCGCAGGCGGTCCCGTTGAGCGTGTAGGCGGTGGGCGCCGTGCTGTTGCCGGTGTGGTTCGCCTGGTAGCCGATGGTCGCGCTCGCGTTCGGGGCGATCGTGCCGTCGTACGACGCGTTGGTGGCCGTCACAGTGCCGGAGGCCGGGCTGTAGGTGGCGCCCCAGCCGTTGGTGATGGTCTGGCCGGTGGGCAGGGTGAAGCCGAGTTGCCAGCCGTTGACCGTGCTCGTACCGGTGTTGGTGATCGTCACGGAGGCGGTGAGGCCGGTGTTCCAGGCGCTGGTCGTGACCGTCACCTTGCAGGGACCGGTCGAGGGCGGGGGCGTGGTGCCGCCGCCGGACAGGCCGAAGAAGGTGAGGACGCGGGCGCCCATGCCGTAGGTGTAGAGGTTGTGGGTGATGCCCTGGAGGCTGATCGCCTCGACGGGGGGCTGGTCACCGGTGGCGCCGTAGCGGGTGCGGGTCCAGCCGGTCGCAGGGGAGTCGGTGGCGGCCGGGGTCTGGCCGACGCCCAGCACGTTCGTCCACTGTTTGATCTCCTCGCCGAGGTTGGGGTAGCGCAGCGTGTCGTCCGCGGTGCCGTGCCACAGCTGCATCCGGGGGCGGGGGCCGGTGTAGCCGGGGTCGGCGCCGCGCACCAAGTCGCCCCATTCCTGCGGGGTATGGGTGACTGTGCCGCCCGCGCAGGCGGTGTTCCACTCGGAGCCGTCGGTGGTGGCGAAGCAGCCGAACGGCACGCCGGCGAAGGCGGCGCCGGCCGCGAACACGTCGGGGTAGTCGCCGAGCAGGACGTTCGTCATCATCGCGCCGGAGGAGATGCCCAGGGCGAAGACACGGCTCGGGTCGGCGGAGTAGGTGCTCTTCACCCAGTCGACCATGGACTTGATGCCGACCGGGTCGCTGCCGCCGTCGCGGTGCAGGGCCTGGGGCGAGGAGACGTCGAAGCACTTGCCGGCGCGGGTGACCGACGGGTACACGACGACGAAGCCCAACTGGTCGGCCAGCGCGGCGTATTCGGTGCCCGAGTACATCGCCGGGCCCGATCCTCCGCAGTAGTGCACGGCGACCACGACCGCCGGGTGGGCGGTGACGGCGGCCGGGACGTACACGTACATCTGCAGGTTGCTGGGGTTGGCGCCGAAGCCGGTGACCTCGGTGAGGGCCGCGGCGGGGACGGCCTCGGTGCGGGCGGCGGCCGGGGGTGCCATGAGTGTCAGGGCCGCGAGTAAGGGCACCAGCGCTCCGAAGAGGGCGACGAGTACCGAACGGGGCGGTTTTCCGGCGGACTTGGGGGTGTTGCCGACGGCTGTGGGGCGCACGTCTTCGTCCCTTCCTGATCGCGGCTCGTGCGGCATCTTTCGGGGAGACCAATCGGCATCGTGACATGGACATGGATGCCATGGAAGCGCTCCCACACTCCGAATAGTTTCGCGCGGGGCGTTGACTAGAAAGCGCTTGCACCCTACGTTCCGTTCAGAAGTGTGACCGCGTGGTCCTTCACGGCGTACATCGTTCACGTACTCGATCACTCAAGCCCCCCGAAGGGACGCACCCGCATGCGTACTCGCAGATCAGCTCCGGCGGTGGCCGCTCTCGCCGTCGTCGCCGTGCTCGCGCTCCCCCGGTCCGCATCGGCGGCCGACGCCTCACCGGTCGGTTTCGGTGCCGGGACGACCGGCGGCGGCAGTGCCGCGGCGGTCACGGTGTCGACGCTGGACGCCTTCAAGTCGGCGGTCACCGGCAGCACTTCGAAGGTGGTGAAGGTCAACGGCCTGATCTCACTGAGCGGTCAGGTCGACATCGGGTCCAACACGACGGTCCTGGGCGTCGGTTCGGCGTCCGGGTTCACCGGTGGTGGGTTGCGCCTGAAGAAGGTCACGAACGTCGTCGTGCGCAACCTGAACATCAGCAAGCCGGTCGCGCCCGCCGACGGCATCACCGTGCAGGCTTCGACGAAGGTGTGGATCGACCACAACGCCTTCTCGTCCGACCTCGACCACGGCAAGGACTACTACGACGGCCTGGTCGACATCAGCCACGCCTCCGACTACGTCACCGTCTCCTGGAACACCTTCAAGAACCACTACAAGGGCTCGCTCGTCGGCCACAGCGACAACAACGCGAGCGAGGACACCGGGCATCTGCGGGTGACGTACCACCACAACTGGTTCGACCAGGTCAACTCCCGTATCCCCAGCCTGCGTTTCGGCACCGGGCACTTCTACGACAACTACGTCGTCGGCGCCGAGACCGCAGTGCACTCGCGCATGGGCGCCCAGATGTTCGTCCAGAACAACGTCTTCCGCGACACGGAGGTCGCCGTCACGACGAACCGGGACAGCGACGTGGACGGCTACGCCAACCTCAGCGGCAACGACCTCGGTGGAGCCGCCACCGAGATCTCACAGGTCGGCACGTTCACCAGCCCGCCTTACAGCTACACCGCCGAGCCCGCCTCGACCGTCGTCGCCTCGGTGACGTCCGGCGCGGGCACCGGAAAGCTCTGACCAATCCCCCACCTCGGAGAAGGAATCGGGACATGACTTCTTCCCTACGGCCACGCGCGCTCACCGGCGCGGCGACGGCCTGCGGACTTTCGCTTGGCATGATCATGGCATCCGGCGCGCTCTCGCCGGCCAGTGCCGCCACCTGGCCCACCGCGAGCGGCAGCCAGGCCGTCACCTCGACCATCTCGGTCTCGGGCACCAAGGACTACGGGATGCTGCGCCTGTACGGCAGCGGCGACCTGGGCACGGGCAGCCAGGACGAGGACCAGGGCCCCATCCTGGAGCTGGCCCCTGGCGCCGTCGTCAAGAACGTCATCATCGGCTCCCCCGCCGCCGACGGCATCCACTGCCTGGGCGCCTGCACGCTGCAGAACGTGTGGTGGGAGGACGTCGGCGAGGACGCGGCGACCTTCCTGGGCTCCTCGTCGTCCAACGTGTACACCGTCTCCGGCGGTGGCGCGAAGGAGGCCAGCGACAAGGTGTTCCAGTTCAACGGCGCCGGAACGCTCAACGTCTCCAACTTCGCGGCGCAGACCTTCGGTACGTTCGTCCGCTCGTGCGGCAACTGCAAGACGCAGTACAAGCGCACGATCAACCTCAACACCATCGAGGCGACGTACAAGGGCAGCCGCATCGTCGGCATCAACACCAACTACGGCGACAGCGCGACCCTGAAGGCCATCACGATCGTCGGGGACACCAGCAAGAAGATGATCCCCTGCCAGAAGTACATCGGGAACAACACGGGCGCGGAGCCGACGACCAACGGCACCGGCGCGGACGGCACTTACTGCAAGTACGCGACCTCGGACATCACGTACAAGTGAGCCCACCGCGATGAAGGCGGCCGTGCCGGGTTCCTCGGGTCACACCGGGTTTCCCAGCACGGCCGCGATCAACTCCCGCCGGTGACGGGTGTATTCGGCGCGCAGGGTGGGGCCCGGCCAGTCGACGGGCAGGAGTTCGGGGGGCAGGACCGGGTCGGCGAGCAAGTGGCGTACGACTGCGGCGAGTACGGTGAAACGGTCGGCCGGGCGGTCGGCGGTGTCGGTGATCCGGTCGAGCAGCGTCTCGGTCGTCTTCGCCCAGGAGTCAAGTGGCCACAGGTTCGCGGCGAGTTCGCGGGCCGGCTCCTCAGGCCGGGTGGTGAAGTGCCGGGCGACCGCGCCGAGTTCGTCCGGTCGGGGTCGTAGCAGATTGGCCGGGCGGAGCCAGACTCCCTCGCGGAGTTCCGCGAGCCGCAGGGCGGTCAACCTGCCGCGCAGTTCGGCGCGTTCGGCGGGGCCGCGGCCGGTCGCGGTGACGACGGTCATTTCCCAGTCGCCGTCCCAGGGGCGGGTTTCGGGGTGTACGGCGATGTCCTGGCGGCGCTGGCGTTCCAGCAGGCGGTCACTGAGCCGGTAGACCGCGTCCGTGCTCCGCAGGTCCCCGGCGGCCACCATCCGGCTGAGCGCGGCCCGCAGGGTGGATCCGGCCACGCCGAGCGGCTCGACGGCGCGCAGCAGATCCCGTACGGGCAGCTCGGGCGGATGCGTGCCCAGGAGCAGGCTGAGGACGACCGAGCGCGCTGACAGCGGGCGCAGGTCCACCTCGCCGGGCCCTTCCGACTCGTTCATCCGCATGACCTCGTAAGCATGGCCTCGTACTCTACGTGGCGGTTCTCGTGTTACATCATTGATGCGACCGCAGAGATAGTGCAACACTGACCGTATGGCCCAGACAATCGCGCACACACCGCCGCAGCCCCGGAACGCCACGCACGACGTCACCAACCAGCCCCCGCCCCTGACCCCGTACGACGCCTCCGAGGACACCGCTCTGCTTGAGGGGCTGCGCCGGGAGGGCGCCGGCTGGGCCGAGGAGGACGTGCGGCGGCTCGGCCGGACGGCGGGCAGTGCGGAGGCGCAGGAGTGGGGTGAGCAGGCGAACCGGCATGAGCCGGAGCTGCGCACGCACGACCGGTACGGCAACCGGATCGACGAGGTCGAGTTCCACCCGAGCTGGCACCGGCTGATGGGGGTCGCCGTCGCCGAGGGGCTGGCGGGTGCGCCCTGGGCGGACGAGCGCCCCGGTGCCCATGTGGCCCGTACGGCAGGCGGGTTGGTGTGGGGACACACCGAGGCCGGACACGGCTGTCCGACGTCGATGACGTACGCCGCCGTTCCCGCGCTGCGCGCCCAGCCCGAACTGGCCGCGGTCTACGAGCCGTTGCTCACCAGCCGGGTGTACGACCCGGTCCTGCGCGTCCCGGCCGAGAAGCGCGGGCTGCTGGCCGGGATGGGGATGACCGAGAAGCAGGGCGGCTCGGACGTCCGCACCAACACCACCGCGGCCGCTCCCACCGCCGAACCCGGGGTGTACACGCTGCGCGGGCACAAGTGGTTCACGTCGGCGCCGATGTGCGACGTGTTCCTCGTGCTGGCACAGGCCCCGGGCGGCCTGTCGTGCTTCCTCGTGCCGCGCGTGCTGCCCGACGGCAGCCGCAACGTGTTCCGTATCCAGCGGCTGAAGGACAAGCTGGGCAACCGGTCCAACGCGTCCTCCGAGCCCGAGTTCGACGGCACCGTCGCCTGGCTGGTCGGACCCGAGGGGCGCGGCGTCAAGACCATCATCGAGATGGTCAACTGCACCCGTCTGGACTGCGTGATGATGTCGTCGACGCTGATGCGCAAGACACTCGTCGAGGCGGGCCACCATGTGCGCCACCGCGGCGCGTTCGGCGCGCGGCTGCTCGAACAGCCGTTGATGCGCAACGTGTTGGCCGATCTGGCGCTGGAGTCGGAGGCCGCGACGACCCTCACGCTGCGGCTGGCGGGGGCGGCGGACCGTGCGGTGCGCGGGGACGACGCCGAGTCGGCGTTCCGCCGGATCGCCACCGCTGTGGGCAAGTACTGGGTCACCAAGCGCGGTCCGGCTTTCACGGCGGAGGCCCTGGAGTGCCTCGGCGGCAACGGCTACGTCGAGGACTCGGGCATGCCCCGGCACTATCGCGAGGCCCCCCTCCTCTCCATCTGGGAAGGCTCCGGGAACGTCAACGCCCTTGACGTACTACGGGCGTTGAGCCGGGACCCCGGCCCGGCGGAGGCCCTGTTCGCCGAACTCGCCCTGGCGCGGGGCGCGGACGCCCGCCTGGACGCGGCGGTGAGCCGGTTGAGGAGCGGGTTGAGCGAGGCGACCGAGACGGGCGCGCGCCGCCTCGTCGAGCAGATGGCGCTCACCCTCCAGGCCTCCCTGCTGGTCCGACACGCCCCACCCGCGGTCGCCGACGCCTTCTGCGCGACCCGGCTGGGCGGCGACTGGGGGCACGCCTTCGGCACGCTCCCCGACTCCGCGGACCTCGGCGCGATCCTCTCCCGCGCCCTGCCCGACGGGGACTGACCCTCGGTCACCTCTCGATTCCGCTTCGTTGTCAGTGGCGTGGTGCAGACTCGCGATCAGTTGGCACTTCGTCTGGGGAGGGCAACGTGTTCACGGGGATCGACGAGGTCGACTGGGCCTCGCTGCGCCATGCGTACGGCAGTGCAGCGGACGTGCCAGGACTGCTCAGGGGACTGGCCGCCACGGACCCCGTCGAGCGGGCGAGCGCGCTCGACGGGATGTACGGCGCGGTGCACCACCAAGGGATGGTGTACGACTCGACACTCGCCTGCGTTCCGTTTCTGTTCGCGCTCGCCGCTGACGAAAGGGTTGCGGAGCGGGGCGAGTTGGTGGAGCTTCTGGTTGGCATCGGACGGGGGTATGGGCCGGAGGAAGGAGAGGGCGGCGGGTGCCGGCCGGCAGATGCCGTCCTTCGGGCGGAGGCCGAAGTCTTCGCCGTGCTCGTCGGCGATCCGGACCCCGGAGTGCGCCGGGCCGCCGCCGATGGGCTGGTCCGGTTCCTCGATCGACCCGTGCGCGTACTGAGCCTGTTGCGGCAGCGGATCACGGTCGAGCGCGACGACGGGGTTCTGCTCGCCCTCGTCGAAGGACTCGGTCTGTTCGCACGACGGTATCCGGCCCGCGCCGCCGAGGCGTTGGACACCCTGCTGGCACTCGGAGTTCCGCCGTACGAGCCCGGGCTACGGCTCGCCGCGCTCGGCCAACTCGCGGGCTGCGCGCCAGATTTGCTCCCCGTCGACCTGGTCCCCACCGTCGTCGGGCTGCTCGGGGAACGGTCCGAGCGGCGCCGGTCGGGCCCCTGTGTACCGCAGGACATCGACCATCCGGAACCGCACTCGGACACGCTCGCCGGGCGGTTACGGCGGTTGCGGCCGTCGGACGAGGAGGGCGCGCAACTGGTGCGCACGCTGCACACCGCGCTCGGCGGACGGGTGGCCGATCGGATCGCCCTGCTGGAAGGGCAGTTGACCGGTCCGGATCCCACCGACCGGTGCAACGGGGTGTGGATGTCGGCGGCACTGTTCCGCGAGTGGCGGGCCGACTGCTCGGCACTCGTCGCGCTGGTCGGTGAGCAACTGGGCACAGAGGCCTACCGGTTGCACGATGCCGCGTTGTCGGTGCTGGGGGAACTCTTCCACCTGGCCGCGCCGGCCGCCGATCACCTGCACGCGCTGGTGATCGCGCGCCCCGACCTGTGGACGCAGCGCTGGGAGCGCGGGGCTCCGGCCCTGGGCGGCGCGCTCAAGGCCCTTGCCCGCAGCGGCGATTCACGGGCGGCACCGGTACTGGCCGAGCTGCTCGCGCGGCCCGTCGTGCCCGACGACCTGGGACGGGTGATCGTCCACCTGGGCCGCTCCGCCGCACCGCTCGCCCCGGCGTTGCGGAACCGGCTCGGCCGAGTGCCCCTCGACTCCCCCGAGACGTCCGACCGTGCCGTACCACTGCTGTCCGCGCTGACCGCGCTCGCCGACCGGGAGGCCGTGCCGGAGGTGCTGCGGCTGTTGCGCGGGATGCCGGACGGGGTGCGGTCCGGGCAGCGGGTCGTGGAGTCGGCGGTCCGGGCGCTCGATGTGTTCGGGGTCGGGGCGGAGGGCGTCGTACCAGTACTGCGAGGGCTGTTGGAGTCCGAGTGTGCGGGTGTCGCCGCGAGTGCGTTGTGGTCGGTGGAGGGGGACGCGTCGGCCGTACTGCCTTCCCTGTTGCGGGAGTTGGCGAGTTCGGACGGGCGGCGGCGCCGGGTGGCCGCCGAGGTGCTGGCCCGGGTGGGGGGCTCCGCGCGGGTCGCGTCGGACGGGCCGGCGCGGATGGTCGAGTCGGAGTGCGTGGAGGAGCGGGTCGCGGGCGCGTGGGCGCTGTGGCGGGTGACCGGGGATGCGGAGAGGGTGCTTCCGGTGCTGCGGTCGGCTTGGAGCGAGCATCCGTGTGTGCGGGGCGCTGTTGCTGCGTGTCTGGTCGGCATGGGGGCCGCCGGGGCGCCCCTGCATGACCTGGTGGAGGCGGAACTCGCCGCTCCGCGAAGGCATTTGGCGCGGGCCGGCGGGCATGGGAGCCAGGACGTTCTGGAGGACGAGCGGCTGTTGGAGGCCTGCCGGGAGGTGGCAGCGGGCGGGCACGGCAGGCAGGACGGACATGGCGGGGAGGGGTGACGGGCATGACGAGGGCCCCTGCGTCGACCTGCGTGCCAGGGGCGCTCATGCCATGCCGGGCGGACAGCCCGTCCTGCTCAGCCCGTCTTACCGCTCCACAACGGGCCGAAACGTGCCCACTCCTCGTCCCACTGGTCCATGCGCCGGCGTTCCAGCCGGATCCGGAGGGCGCGCGCGCTGATGAAGGGGACGGCCGCCGCGCCCATTCCCAGCAGGGTGCCGATCAGCGCGGCCCGCAGCTGGGCCTGGGACGCGGTGGCGGGCTTGGTGACCAGATGGCCCTGCGGGTCGGTCCAGATGGTCACCGGAGTGCCGATGCCGCTGCCGGAAGGAACGCGGATCTGGCCGGTGTGCGAGGAACCGTCCACGGCCGTCCAGCGGACCTTCGCCCAGACGAGCTCGCTGTTCGTTCTGCCGGAGTTCGCCGGCTCGGGGCCGGGCGCGTCCTGGGTCACCAGTGCCACCACTGGTTTCCACTCGACGCGTTCCTGGGCCAGTTCGTGTTCGACGGACCCGGTCGCCGTCAGACCTGCCAGCACACCTGCCAGGACGGTGATCAGCCAAGCACCGAGCACGATCCACGACTCCACCGCATCGGCGCGGCGCTTGAGCGGATTGCGCCGCCACCGCCACAGCCACACCTTCGGACCTCGGAACGCCATCGAAGGCATCCTCCTCATGAACGCACTGACATGCCGAACCGCCCTCCCATACGGGAGACGCCTCCTCGATGCTCACGACGAATACCCCGACTCGACGGTCCCATGGCTGACGAGGTGTTCGCGGGCTTTTCGCGAGAGGGGTCCCCGGGATCTGCCCTGCGGGCCCGGATCGGGCATCTGACCTGCGGTGACGTCGGTTCCGGGGGTGACTGTCAGTGGCGGGGTGCAGACTGGCGGGTGAGAGGGCGAAGTGGCCAAAAACGTGGTGGAGGCGATCGTCATGACCGAGGTGCTGCTCGCGGTGGGGACGCGAAAAGGCCTGTTCATCGGGCGCAGGCGGGGTGGTGTCTGGGAGTTCGACGAGAGTCCGTACTTCAACGCGCAGGCGCTGTATTCGGTCTCCGTCGACACGCGGGGCGCCACGCCGAGGTTGCTGGCCGGTGGTGACAGCGCCCACTGGGGTCCGTCCGTGTTCCACTCCGACGACCTGGGGCGCACGTGGGTCGAGCCGGAGCGGCCGGCCGTCAAGTTCCCCAAAGACACTGGGGCTTCACTGGAGCGGGTGTGGCAGCTGCACCCGGCCGCGGCGGAACCCGACGTGGTGTACGCGGGTACGGAACCGGCGGCGTTGTACCGCTCCGAGGACCGCGGCGAGAGCTTCGACCTCGTCCGTCCCCTCTGGGAGCACCCCACCCGCTCGCGCTGGGTGCCGGGCGGCGGCGGAGAGGGACTGCACACCGTCCTCACCGACGAGCGCGACCCGAAGGCCGTGACGGTCGCCGTCTCCACGGCCGGGGTGTTCCGCACGCTCGACGGGGGCGCGAGCTGGGCGCCGTCCAACTCCGGTGTCTCCGCGTCGTACCTGCCGGATCCGAACCCGGAGTTCGGCCAGTGCGTGCACAAGATCGCGCAGGACGCGGCGACCCCGGACCGGCTGTATCTGCAGAACCACTGGGGCGTGTACCGCAGCGACGACGCGGGCGCGCACTGGACGGACATCGGCGAGGGACTGCCGTCCACGTTCGGCTTCGCGGCGGTGGCCCATCCCCATCGCGGCGACACCGCCTATGTGTTCCCGATCAACGCGGACGCGGACCGGGTACCCGCCGGGCACCGGTGCCGGGTCTTCCGTACGGCCGACGCGGGCAGAAGCTGGGAGCCGCTGTCGGCGGGGCTGCCGGCCGGGGACCACTACGGCACGGTGTTGCGCGACGCGATGTGCACGGACGGCGCGGACCCGGCGGGCGTGTACTTCGGCAATCGCAACGGCGAGGTGTACGCGTCGGACGACGACGGGGACAGCTGGCGGCAGTTGGCGTCCCATCTCCCCGATGTGCTGTGCGTACGCGCCGCGGTGGTCGCATGAGGGCGGCAACTCCCCTGCGCGGAACTCGCTCGTGGGCAGCTCCCTCGTCGGCAACTGCCTTATGGCAAGGCTTCGTTCACGCGGGCCCACGGTTCGGTCGTTCTCGGTCGGGCTCGGGCCACCGGTTGATCGTCGAGCCGTGTACGGCAGTAGGGTGACGCCCGTGGCACCACGACCGTTGCATGAGATTGTCGAACCGGGCTGGGCGAAAGCCCTGGAACCCGTGACCGGACGCGTCGCCGAGATGGGGGACTTCCTGCGCGCGGAGATCGCCGCCGGGCGCACCTATCTACCGGCCGGGCCGAATGTCCTGCGGGCCTTCCAGCAGCCCTTCGACGACGTCCGCGTCCTGATCGTCGGACAGGATCCGTACCCGACCCCGGGGCACGCCGTAGGGCTGTCGTTCTCGGTGGCCCCCGAGGTACGTCCACTGCCGCCGAGCCTGCTCAACATCTACCGGGAGCTCAACACGGACCTGGGGCTGCCCCAGCCGTCCAACGGCGATCTGACGCCGTGGAGTCAGCAGGGGGTGCTGCTGCTCAACAGGGCGCTGACCACGGCCCCGCGCAGTCCCGCCGCGCATCGCGGCAAGGGCTGGGAGGAGGTCACCGAGCAGGCGATACGGGCGCTGGCCGGGCGCGGCAAGCCGCTGGTGTCGATCCTGTGGGGCCGCGACGCCCGCAACCTGCGCCCTCTCCTCGGCGACCTGCCCTCGGTGGAGTCCTCCCACCCGTCCCCGATGTCGGCCGACCGCGGCTTCTTCGGCTCCCGTCCCTTCAGCCGCGCCAACGACCTGCTGGTCCGGCAGGGAGGACAACCGGTGGACTGGCGCCTGCCGTGACCGGTCCGGGGGACGACGGTCCGGACGGCGTGGCGGAATCGCCGCGGGCGCCGGACGGGCCGGTGTCCGTTCGCGGGACCGTCGGGGCCGGTACCGCCGAGGCGAATTCGGGCGATGGGCCGGTGTCCCTCGGCGGATCGGCCAGCGCGGGCGCCGCGGCCGGGAGTTCGCCGGGTGGGCTCCGGGAGCCGGTTCCCCCCGCTGTTCCTCCCGCTGTTCCTCCCGCGCAGGATGCCGGCGTCAGGTTTCTCGCCGTGGACTCCGGGGGCTCCGGGCTGCGGGTCGTCGTAGGGGAGGTCGGGCGTCCGGTGTCCGTGCCGCTCGCGTCCGGGGAGCCTGTGCGGACGGGTGCTCGGGGGATCGACGCCGGGCATTTCATGGAGCAACTGGTGCCCATGGTACGGGCGTTGGCCGGTGCGACCGGGGGCGTCGAGTGGGGTACGGCCGTGATCGGGGCCACCGGGCTCGCCACTCTCGGGGAGGGATTGCGGGACGAGTTGCCGGGTGCGCTGGCGCGGGAGTTCGGGGTGCGGACGGTCGCGCTGGTCGCCGATGCCGTCACCGCCTATGTCGGCGCCCTCGGGGCACGGCCCGGTGCCGTGGTCGC
>NZ_JAWOAI010000109.1:0-22742 GCF_033194735.1 Streptomyces sp. W16 | reverse complement strand
GGACGTGGCCCAGGGCGGCGGCCAGAACCCGGCCGCCGTCGGCGAGGCCGTCGACGCCGTCGAGCGCCTCGTCGCCGACACGGCGAAGTAAGAAGCGGTCGAGAGTATGAGAAGAGGACGTCGGCTCGCGCTCGACGTCGGGGACGCCCGCATCGGGGTCGCCTCGTGCGACCCCGACGGGATCCTCGCCACTCCCGTCGAGACGGTCCCCGGTCGCGACATCCCGGCGGCGCACCGCCGGCTGGGGCAACTCGTCGAGGAGTACGAACCGGTCGAAGTCGTCGTCGGCCTCCCCCGCTCCCTCAAGGGCGGCGAGGGACCGGCCGCCGTGAAGGTCCGGGCCTTCGCCCAGGAGCTGGCCAGGGGCATCGCCCCGGTACCGGTCAGACTGTTGGACGAACGGATGACCACGGTGACGGCCAGTCAGGGACTGCGCGCCTCGGGCGTCACGTCCAAGAAGGGCCGCTCGGTCATCGACCAGGCAGCCGCGGTGATCATCCTCCAGCAGGCGCTGGAATCCGAACGGGTGTCAGGTAAACCACCCGGCGAGGGCGTCGAAGTGGTCATCTGATCGCGATACGGTAACGTTCCGCGCGATGCGATGGTGTTCGAACAGCCATGGCACAGCAAGAGGCGGGACGGGAGCCGGAGCCCCAAGCGCCGCGACCGCCGCCTCGCGGCTCTAGGGGATCGATGACTGAGTATGGCCGGGGCCCAGGCTCCGAACCGTGGCATCCGGAGGACCCGTTGTTCGGGGACATCGGATGGGAAGGCCAGCAGGCCCACGTGGGCCAGCAGTCCTCCTACGACGGCCAGCAGCAGCACTATCCGGAACAGCCGCAGCAGCCGCAGCAGTACGGCGACTGGGGTCACGGCCAGCAGGCCGACTACGGTCAGGCGCAGCAGCAGTACCAGGTCTACGACGAACAGGGCCACCCGCAGTACCCCGATCAGCACCAGCAGTACGCGGACCAGCAGCAGTACGCCGATCAGAGCCATCAGCAGTACGCCGGTCAGCAACAGCAGTACCAGCAGGGCGGCTGGGACGGCACCCACCCGCACAATCAGGTCCCGTACGCCGCCGACCCCGGTGACCCGTACGGGCAGCAGGCCGCCGCGTACGGCGAACAGCAGCCCGATTTCTACGGCACGCCCGACGCGTACCCGCCGCCGGAGCCGCCCGGCAAGCGCCGCACGGAACCCGAACCGGAGCAGGTCGACTGGGACCCGGGACCCGACGAAGGCGAACACGCGTTCTTCGCGGGCGGTGGCGACGACGATGACGAGGCCGACGACGAGCCGGAGGACGGCCGCCGACGCGGCAAGGGCGGCAAGGGCAAGGGCAAAGGCGGCAAGGAGAAGAAGCGCCGCAACGGCTGCGCCTGCCTGGTCGTCGTCCTGGTGTTCGGCGGAGGTCTCGCCGGCGTCGGCTATTTCGGCTGGCACTTCTACCAGAACCGTTTCGGCTCGGCACCCGACTACGCGGGCGACGGCACCGGTTCGGTGACCGTCACCATCCCCAAGGGTGCTTTCGGATCGGACATCGGGCAGAAGCTGAAGGAGGCGGGCGTCGTCAAGAGCGTGGACGCGTTCGTCGCCGCCCAGTCGCAGAATCCGGACGGGAAGAAGATCCAGGCGGGCGTTTTTCTGCTGAAGAAGGAAATGTCCGCCGCAGCCGCTGTCAAGCTGATGCTCGACCCCAAGAGCCTGGACAACCTGATCGTCGCCCCGGGCAGGCGGAACGTGAAGGTCTACGAGGATATCGACAAGAAACTCCAGATTCCCGACGGCACCACCAAGGCCGTTGCCAAAAAGGAGTACAAGAGCCTCGGACTGCCGAGCTGGGCGAACGACAACAAGGAAATCAAGGACCCGCTGGAGGGCTTCCTCTTCCCGGGCACCTATGGCGCCGCAAAGGGCATGAAACCCGAAACGGTCCTCAAACAGATGGTCGCCCAGGCCACCGAGAAATACGACGCGCTCGACCTTGAGGCGAAGGCCAAGGCGCTCAATCTGGACAGCCCGCTGCAGGTCATCACGGTCGCGAGCCTCGTCCAGGCCGAAGGCAAGACGCACGAGGACTTCCGCAAGATGGCCGAAGTGGTCTACAACCGCCTCAAGTCCACGAACACCGAGACCAACCAGCTGCTGCAATTCGACTCGACCTTCAATTACCTGAAGGGTCAGAGCAACATCAATATCAGCGAGTCCGAGATCAACAGCAACAAGGACCCGTACAACACCTACACCCAGAAGGGCCTGCCGCCCGGTCCCATCGACAACCCCGGTGACGAGGCTCTGGCAGCGGCACTGAATCCGACCCGCGACGGCTGGATCTACTTCGTGGCGACCGACGGCCAGAACAAGACCGAATTCGCCAAGACGTACGCCGAATTCCAGGCACTCAAGGAAAAGTTCAATGCCAACAAGGGCAACTGACGCCCGCCGGGCCGCCGTGCTCGGTTCACCCATCGCACACTCCCTCTCCCCGGTGCTGCATCGCGCGGCCTACCGGGAGCTGGGGCTCGACGACTGGTCCTACGACCGCTTCGACGTCGACGAGGCCGGTCTGCCGGGATTCTTCGAGAACCTCGGTCCGGAGTGGGCGGGGCTGTCACTGACGATGCCGCTGAAGCGCGCCGTCATACCGCTGCTCGACGAGATCAGCGAGACGGCGGCGTCGGTGGACACGGTCAACACGGTCGTGTTCACCGAGGACGGCCGGCGTGTCGGCGACAACACCGACATCCCCGGCATGGTCGCCGCACTGCGCGAACACGGCATCGAACAGGTCGACTCGGCCGCGATCCTCGGCGCCGGCGCCACGGCTTCCTCCGCCCTCGCCGCCCTCTCCCGGATCTGCACCGGCGAGGTCGTCGCCTACGTCCGCAGCGAGGCCCGCGCCGCCGAGATGCGCCAATGGGGCGAGCGGCTCGACGTGGAGCTCCGTACGGCGGACTGGGCCGACGCGGCACAAGGCCTGCGCGCCCCCCTGGTCTTCGCGACCACCCCGGCCGGCACCACGGACGCCCTCTCCTCCGCCCTACCGGAACGCCCCGCCACCCTCTTCGACGTCCTCTACGACCCCTGGCCCACCGACCTCGCGGCCCGCTGGTCCGGCTACGGCGGCGCGGTCGTCAGCGGCCTCGACCTACTGGTCCACCAAGCCGTGCTCCAGGTGGAACAGATGACCGGCCACCGGCCGGCCCCCGTCGACGCGATGCGCAGAGCGGGCGAGAAGGCCCTGGCCGACCGCTGACGCGGGCTCCGTAAGGGGCGCTGTTCGCCGGCCTCGGCCGTGCGGCGTCCGTTCTCTGGACCGTCGGCCAGGTCCGTGTGCCGAACGTGGGAGGATCGGGGACGGCGGGCCAGGGCCGCGCACCCGGTCACGCCGACGTCGTACGCGAGGACACGTGTACGCAGGGCAGTACCAGGGCGCGAGCATGAGGAGCACCGTTGAGCAGGTTGCGCTGGCTGACCGCGGGGGAGTCCCACGGTCCCGCACTCGTGGCGACGCTGGAGGGCCTTCCCGCCGGCGTCCCGATCACCACGGAGATGGTGGCGGACCACCTGGCCCGGCGCCGACTCGGCTATGGACGCGGTGCGCGCATGAAGTTCGAGCGCGACGAGGTCACCTTCCTCGGCGGCGTCCGCCACGGCCTCACCCTCGGTTCCCCGGTCGCCATCATGGTCGGCAACACCGAGTGGCCCAAGTGGGAGCAGGTCATGGCGGCCGACCCGGTCGACCCGGAGATCCTCGCCGGACTGGCCCGCAACGCCCCGCTGACCCGCCCGCGCCCCGGCCACGCCGACCTGGCGGGCATGCAGAAGTACGGCTTCGACGAGGCCCGCCCGATCCTGGAGCGCGCCTCCGCGCGGGAAACCGCGGCGCGGGTCGCGCTGGGTGCGGTGGCCCGGTCGTACATCAAGGAGACGGCCGGCATCGAGATCGTCTCGCACGTCGTCGAGCTGGCCTCCGCCAGGGCCCCGAAGGGCGTGTACCCCACCCCGGCGGACGTCGAGAAGCTGGACGCCGACCCCGTGCGCTGCCTGGACGCGGACGCGTCGAAGGCGATGGTCGCCGAGATCGACCAGGCCCACAAGGACGGCGACACCCTGGGCGGTGTGGTCGAGATCCTGGCCTACGGCGTTCCCGTCGGCCTCGGCTCGCATGTGCACTGGGACCGCAAGCTGGACGCTCGGCTGGCCGGTGCCCTCATGGGCATCCAGGCCATCAAGGGCGTCGAGATCGGCGACGGCTTCGACCTGGCGCGCGTGCCCGGCTCCAAGGCGCACGACGAGATCGTCAACACCGACGAGGGCATCCGGCGCGTCTCCGGCCGCTCCGGCGGCACCGAGGGCGGCCTGACCACGGGCGAGCTGCTGCGGGTGCGCGCCGCGATGAAGCCGATCGCGACCGTGCCGCGCGCCCTGCAGACCGTCGACGTGGTCACCGGCGAGGCCACCCAGGCCCACCACCAGCGCTCCGACGTCTCCGCGGTCCCGGCCGCCGGGATCGTCGCCGAGGCGATGGTCGCCCTCGTCCTCGCGGACGCGGTGGCGGAGAAGTTCGGCGGCGACTCGGTGCCCGAGACCCGCCGCAACGTGCGGTCGTACCTTGAGAACCTGGCCATCCGGTGAGCGCAGCACCACTGGTCGTCCTCGTCGGTCCCATGGGCGTCGGCAAGTCGACGGTCGGACAGCAGCTGGCCGAGCGGCTCGGTGTCGGTTACCGGGACACCGACGACGACATCGTCGCCGCCGAGGGCCGCAGCATCGCCGAGATCTTCGTCGACGAGGGCGAACCGGTCTTCCGCGCCATCGAGAAGCGCGCCGTGCACCAGGCACTCGCCGGGCACGACGGCGTCCTGGCGCTCGGCGGCGGCTCGATCCTCGACGAGGACACGCGCGCGCTGCTCGCCGCACACCGCGTCGTCTACCTCTCCATGGACGTGGACGAAGCGGTCAAGCGCACCGGCCTCAACGCGGCCCGCCCGCTGCTCACCATCAACCCGCGCAAGCAGTGGCGCGAACTGATGGAAGCCAGGCGCCACTTGTACGCCGAGGTCGCGCAGGCCGTCGTACCCACCGACGGCCGCACCCCCGAAGAGGTCACCCAAGCCGTCCTGGACGCACTGGAGTTGAAGGAAGCATGAGCGAGTCAGTGACGCGGATCCAGGTCGGCGGCACGGCGGGCAGCGACCCGTACGAGGTCCTGGTGGGCCGTCAACTCCTGGACGAGCTGGGCGGGTTGGTCGGCGACAGGGCCAAGCGGGTCGCCATCATCCACCCCGAGGCGCTCGCCGAGACCGGTGACACGCTCCGCGCCGACCTGGCAGGGCAGGGCTTCGACGCCGTCGCCATCCAGGTGCCCAACGCGGAGGAGGCCAAGACCGCCGAGGTCGCCGCCTACTGCTGGAAGGCGCTCGGCCAGTCCGGGTTCACCCGCTCCGACGTCATCGTCGGCGTCGGCGGCGGCTCCACCACCGACCTGGCCGGCTTCGTCGCCGCGACCTGGCTGCGCGGGGTCCGCTGGATCGCCATCCCGACCACCGTGCTCGCCATGGTGGACGCGGCGGTCGGCGGCAAGACCGGCATCAACACCGCCGAGGGCAAGAACCTGGTCGGCTCCTTCCACCCGCCGGCCGGCGTGCTCTGCGACCTCGCCGCGCTGGACTCCCTCCCGGTCAACGACTACGTCTCCGGGCTCGCCGAGATCATCAAGGCCGGCTTCATCGCCGACCCGGTGATCCTCGAACTCATCGAGTCCGACCCACAGTCCGCGCGCACCCCGGCCGGACCGCACACCGCCGAGCTCATCGAACGCTCCATCAAGGTCAAGGCCGAGGTCGTCTCCGCCGACCTCAAGGAGTCGGGCCTGCGCGAGATCCTCAACTACGGCCACACCCTCGCGCACGCCATCGAGAAGAACGAGCGCTACAAGTGGCGGCACGGCGCCGCGGTGGCGGTAGGCATGCACTTCGCGGCCGAACTGGGCCGTCTCGCGGGCCGGTTGGACGACGCCACGGCGGACCGCCACCGCACGATCCTCGAATCCGTCGGTCTCCCGCTCAGCTACCGCTACGACCAGTGGCCCAAGCTCCTGGAGACCATGAAGGTCGACAAGAAGTCCCGTGGCGACCTGCTCCGCTTCATCGTCCTCGACGGCCTCGCCAAACCCACCGTCCTGGAGGGCCCCGACCCGGCCGTCCTCCTCGCCGCCTACGGCGAAGTGGGCGAGTAGGTCCCGCCGGGTCCGTTCCATCCGATTTGCCTTGCAGGGATGGGCACTTCGGCCCCTCCCCGGCCGTTCACCAAATGGCGGCCGGGGAAGGTACCGTTCGGTAGGGAGCGGGAGGTTCGGGCCCGCTGCCAGCGCCAATTGCCTGCCGCGAGTGAGCCGGAGGGGCGCGCCCCGGAGGTGAACGAGCCAGAAAAGACGAGACGGAGTGGCACCGGATGCAGCACGCAGTGGGGTCTCCGCTGCCGCCGCCCCACCAGCCGGGGCAGGGACCGGCCGCCGGTTGGATGCCGACGGGACAACACTCGGGCCCGCACCATCCGGGCCCGGTGCCCCCGCCGCCACCGGCCCCGCCGATGCCGTACACGGTCCCGCGCCACGCACCGGACACGACCGGCCATGTCCAACTGCCGCCCGGCGGCCCCGTGGCCATGCCGAGTACGCCCCCCACGCAGGCCGCCCCCGACCCGACCTCCACCACCCTCGCGGTGCTGCTCATCGGCCCCGCCGGCGCGGGCAAGACGAGCGTCGCCAAGTACTGGGCGGACCACCGCCGGGTCCCCACCGCCCACATCAGCCTCGACGACGTCCGCGAATGGGTCCGCTCCGGCTTCGCCGACCCCCAGTCGGGCTGGAACGACCACTCCGAGGCGCAGTACCGCCTGGCCCGCCGCACCTGCGGCTTCGCCGCCCGCAACTTCCTCGCCAACGGCATCTCCTGCATCCTCGACGACGCGGTCTTCCCCGACCGCCCGGTGGTCGGCCTCGGCGGCTGGAAGCGCCACGTGGGCCCCGGCCTCCTCCCGGTGGTCCTCCTCCCCGGCCTGGAAATCGTCCTGGAGCGCAACGCCGAACGCTCCGGCAACCGCCGCCTCACCGACGAGGAAGTGGCCCGCATCCACGGCCGTATGGCGGGCTGGTACGGCTCGGGCCTCCCGATCATCGACAACTCCCAGATGGACGTACAGCAGACGGCCCAGGTCCTGAACGACGTCCTCGCCCGCTCGATAGCAAGCCCCCCGAGCTGGTGACGAACGGGACTGTGTGTCTTTAGTGCCTTTAGGGGCGCGGGGAACTGCGCGCTCAACCCCCACCGACCCGCACTCGGCGAACAACCCAAAGCCCACCCCGTCCCCCGAACGGCACTCTCCCAACCGGCACAATCCAGCCACCGCTCCTACGCTCATCTCATGTCAGAGGTCTACGCAGCCCGCCGAGCAAGGCTCAGGGACCGAGCCCAAGCCGGCGGCAGCCAATCCGCGCTGGTCACCGATCCAGCCAACGTGCGCTACCTGTCGGGCCCCGTTCCGCAGGGCACCGTCCTGCTGCTGGGCAGGCGAGAAGACATGCTGGTCTGCACCGGCCCACTCGACGAGCGCCCCGCCGGAGGCGAAGGCCGTCCCGACGAGACGTTGCGCATCCACACCCTCCCCGGACCCGGCGGCGACCCCGCCGTGGCCGCCGCCGACCTCGCGGGAGCACACGGCGCCGAATCCATGGCCGTAGAAGAACACCACCTCACCGTGACCCGCCACCGAGCCCTCCGCTCGGTCGCCCCCGCGCTCCGCCTCACCGACATCGGCGGCGCGGTGGAGCAGCTGCGGGTCATCAAGGACGAGGAGGAGATCTCCTGTCTGAGAATCGCCGCCGAGATCGCCGACCAGGCCCTCGGTGAGCTGCTGGAGTCGATCCTCGTCGGCCGCACCGAACGCCATCTCGCCCTCGAACTGGAGCGACGGCTCGTCGACCACGGCGCGGACGGCCCCGCCTTCGCGACCTCCGTCGCCACCGGACCGCACTCCGGCCGACGCGGCCACCGGCCGACCGACCGTCGGGTCGAGGAAGGAGATTTCCTCTCCGTCTGCCTCGGCGCCACCTACCGCGGATACCGTTGCGAGATCGGCCGTACCTTCGTCATCGGCACCTCGCCCGCCGACTGGCAGATCGAGCTGTACGACCTCGTCTTCGCCGCCCAGCGCGCCGCGCGTGAGTCCCTGAGCCCCGGTGCCGCCTACCGGGATGTGGACCGCGCGGCCCGCCAGGTACTGGACTCCGCGGGGTACTCGGAGGGCCTCGCACCCCTCACCGGCCACGGTGTCGGACTGGAAATCGACGAGGAGCCGCAGCTGGCCCCCGCGGCCATGGGTAAACTGGACGCTTGCGTGCCGGTCACCGTCGAACCGGGGGTTCACCTCCCGGGCCGGGGCGGTGTCCGGATCGATGACACGCTCGTCGTACGCCCTGAGGCGGACGGCGGACCCGAGCTACTCACCATCACGACCAAGGAACTGCTCGCGCTCTAGCTTTTGGAGCTGTGTGCGTGCCCCGTGGTCGTCCACGTCAGTCCAGGAGATTCCGCAACCGTGGCTTCCACGAACGACCTCAAGAACGGCCTGGTGCTCAAGCTCGACGGGGGCCAGCTCTGGTCCGTCGTCGAGTTCCAGCACGTCAAGCCCGGCAAGGGCCCTGCCTTCGTGCGCACCAAGCTCAAGAACGTGCTCTCCGGCAAGGTCGTCGACAAGACGTTCAACGCCGGCGTCAAGGTCGAGACGGCCACTGTCGACAAGCGCGACATGCAGTTCTCGTACATGGACGGCGAGTACTTCGTCTTCATGGACATGGAGACCTACGACCAGCTCATGGTCGACCGCAAGGCCGTCGGCGACGCCGCCAACTTCCTGATCGAGGGCTTCACCGCCTCGGTCGCCCAGCACGAGGGCGAGGTGCTCTTCGTCGAGCTGCCGGCCGCCGTCGAGCTGGTCATCCAGGAGACCGAGCCCGGCGTCCAGGGCGACCGCTCCACCGGTGGCACCAAGCCCGCCACCCTGGAGACCGGCCACCAGATCAACGTGCCTCTCTTCATCACCACCGGTGAGAAGATCAAGGTCGATACCCGCACGAGCGACTACCTCGGCCGGGTGAACAGCTAACCGTGGCTGCCCGCAATACGGCCCGCAAGCGCGCCTTCCAGATCCTCTTCGAGGGCGACCAGCGCGGAGTCGGCGTCACCACGGTCCTCGCGGACTGGATCCGGCTCTCCCGGGACGACACCCGGCAGCCGCCGGTCAGCGAGTACACGATGGAGCTGGTCGAGGGGTACGCGCAGCACGCGCGCCGCATCGACGAGCTCATCGCGCAGTACTCGGTCGGCTGGACGCTGGACCGCATGCCCGTGGTGGACCGCAACATCCTGCGCCTCGGCGCCTACGAGCTGATCTGGGCCGACGAGACCCCGGACGCCGTCGTCCTCGACGAGATGGTGCAGCTGGCCAAGGAGTTCTCCACGGACGAGTCGCCCTCGTTCGTCAACGGCCTGCTCGGCCGCTTCAAGGACCTGAAGCCCTCACTGCGCCGGGACGAGGCGTAAGAGGTACGGCATCGCCAGGGGGCCCGCAGCGTGACTGCTGCGGGCCCCCTGGCGTATCGGTGCGTCCGCGACCCCTGAGGGCCGCAGAAAGCCGCCGGGGTGGCCGGAACCGTGAAGTTCCGGCCACCCCGGCGGCACGTTTCTGCTGAGACGGGGAGCGGCTCAGTTCTCCTCGTGGGAGACCGCGCGACGCGCGTCCGCGTCCAGCACGCCCCAGCTGATCAGCTGCTCGGTGAGGACCGAGGGGGACTGGTCGTAGATGACGGCGAGTGTGCGCAGGTCGTCCTGGCGGATCGAGAGCACCTTGCCGTTGTAGTCGCCGCGCTGGGACTGGATCGTCGCCGCGTACCGCTGCAGCGGACCGGCCTTCTCGGCCGGCACATGGGCCAGCCGCTCCAGGTCCAGGACCAGCTTCGGCGGCGGCTCGGCGGCCCCGCCCGGCGTGGTGCCCGGCAGCAGCTCCTGCACCGGAACCCCGTAGAAGTCAGCCAGCTCGGCAAGGCGCTGCACGGTGACGGCACGGTCGCCGCGCTCGTACGACCCGACCACGACCGCCTTCCAGCGTCCCTGTGACTTCTCCTCGACACCGTGGAGGGAAAGGCCCTGCTGGGTGCGGATGGCCCGGAGCTTGGCCCCGAGCTGTTTGGCGTATTCGCTGGACATATAGCTCCCGGACACTGTGTCGACGCGGCAGCAGTGTTTCCGCGCCGCGCGGCTGGTAACTCACTGTGAGGTTACGCAGCGTTACGCTGCTGCGTCAAGCCGAATGGTCCGCACCGGCTCTTCCGTGCCGGCGGTGGCCGATTACTCCATAGGGGTGATCAGGGGTGTCGCCCCGGCCTGCTACCGTGGATGGCGCAAATCCGACGTCCTTTAAGGTCCGTCCCGTGAGGCGGAGAAGGAGGTCCGTTTCTTATGGACACTCAGCAGTACGAGTCCGATGCCCGGCCGGTTCTCGAAGCCCCCGACATCGCGCGGGTCCTGACCCGCATCGCCCACGAAATCGTCGAGCGCGCCAAGGGCGCCGACGACGTGGTGCTCCTTGGCATTCCGACCCGGGGCGTCTTCCTCGCCCAGCGGCTGGCCGTCAAGCTCGAAGAGATCACCGACCGCAAGATCCCGGTCGGCTCCCTCGACATCACGATGTACCGCGACGACCTGCGCATGCACCCGCCGCGTGCGCTGGCCCGCACCGACATCCCCGGTGACGGCATCGACGGCCGTCTCGTCGTCCTCGTCGACGACGTGCTCTTCTCCGGCCGCACCATCCGCGCCGCCCTGGACGCCCTGAACGACATCGGGCGCCCCCGCGCGGTGCAGCTCGCGGTCCTGGTCGACAGAGGCCACCGCGAACTGCCCATCCGCGCCGACTACGTCGGCAAGAACCTCCCCACGTCGCTGCGGGAGACGGTCAAGGTCCAGCTCGCCGAGGAGGACGGTCGCGACACCGTGCTGCTCGGCGCCAAGCAGACCCCGTAGCGGACGGACGCCGTGCCCCTGCGGCACGCCGCGCCCCCGCACGTCCGGATTCTCCCCAAACCTGAACTGCCTTACGGAGCCTGACAGATGCAGCGTCATCTCATCTCGGCCGCCGACCTCTCCCGCGACGACGCCGTCCTGATCCTCGACACCGCCGAGGAGATGGCCCGGGTCGCCGACCGGCCGATCAAGAAACTGCCGACCCTGCGCGGCCGTACCGTCGTCAACCTCTTCTTCGAGGACTCAACGCGCACGCGCATCTCCTTCGAAGCCGCCGAGAAGCGCCTCTCCGCCGACGTCATCAACTTCACCGCCAAGGGGTCGAGCGTCTCCAAGGGCGAGTCCTTGAAGGACACCGCACAGACCCTGGAGGCCATGGGCGTCGACGCGGTCGTCATCCGGCACGGTGCCTCCGGGGCGCCGTACCGGCTCGCCACCTCCGGGTGGATCGACGCGGCCGTCATCAACGCCGGTGACGGCACCCACCAGCACCCGACGCAGGCCCTGTTGGACGCGTTCACCATGCGCCGGCGGCTGGTCGGCCGGGACGCCGGGCTCGGTCAGGACCTGGCCGGCAAGCGGATCACACTCGTCGGCGACATCCTGCACAGCCGCGTCGCCCGCTCGAACGTCGACCTGCTGCACACCCTGGGCGCCGAGGTCACCCTCGTCGCCCCGCCCACACTGGTGCCGGTCGGCGTCGAGGCGTGGCCCTGCGAGGTCTCGTACGACCTCGACAGCACGCTCTCCAAGTCCGACGCGGTGATGCTGCTGCGCGTCCAGCGCGAGCGCATGAACGCGGCGTTCTTCCCGACCGAGCGCGAGTACTCGCGGCGCTACGGCCTCGACGGCGACCGCATGGCGAAGATGCCTGAGCACGCCATCGTGATGCACCCCGGCCCGATGGTCCGGGGCATGGAGATCACCGCCGAGGTCGCCGACTCGGACCGCTGCACCGTCGTCGAGCAGGTCGCAAACGGAGTGTCCATCCGGATGGCCGTGCTCTATCTGCTTCTGGGCGGCAACGAACCCGCCGTCAGCCACGCCCGCATCGAGGAGAAGTAAGTCACATGAGCAAGATCCTGATCCGTGGTGCGAAGATCCTCGGCGGCGAGCCGCAGGACGTGCTGATCGACGGTTCGCAGATTGCGGCGGTGGGCGTTGGCCTCAGCGCCGAGGGCGCCGAAGTCGTCGAGGCCAACGGGAAGGTCCTCCTCCCCGGGCTCGTCGACCTGCACACCCACCTGCGCGAGCCCGGCCGCGAGGACTCCGAGACCGTCCTGACCGGTACGCGGGCCGCCGCGAGTGGCGGTTACACGGCCGTGTTCGCCATGGCCAACACCTTCCCCGTCGCCGACACCGCCGGTGTCGTCGAGCAGGTCTACCGGCTCGGCCAGGAGCACGGCTACTGCGATGTGCAGCCCATCGGCGCCGTCACGGTCGGCCTGGAGGGCAAGAAGCTCGCCGAGCTGGGCGCCATGCACGAGTCGGCCGCCGGGGTCACCGTCTTCTCCGACGACGGCAAGTGCGTCGACGACGCGGTGATCATGCGCCGCGCGCTGGAGTACGTGAAGGCCTTCGGCGGAGTCGTCGCCCAGCACGCCCAGGAGCCCCGGCTGACCGAGGGCGCCCAGATGAACGAGGGCGTCGTCTCCGCCGAACTGGGGCTCGGGGGCTGGCCGGCGGTGGCCGAAGAATCGATCATCGCCCGGGATGTCCTGCTCGCCGAGCACGTCGGTTCCCGCGTCCACATCTGCCACCTGTCGACCGCCGGATCCGTCGAGATCGTCCGCTGGGCCAAGTCCCGGGGCATCGACGTGACCGCCGAGGTCACCCCGCACCACCTCCTCCTCACGGATGAGCTGGTGCGCTCCTACAACCCCGTCTTCAAGGTCAACCCGCCGCTGCGCACCGAGCGCGATGTGCTGGCCCTGCGCGAGGCGCTCGCCGACGGCACGATCGACATCGTCGCCACCGACCACGCCCCGCACCCGCACGAGGACAAGGACTGCGAGTGGGCCGCCGCCGCCATGGGGATGGTCGGCCTGGAGACCGCGTTGTCAGTGGTGCAGGAGACCATGGTGGACACCGGGCTCCTCACCTGGACCGGGGTCGCCGAGCGCATGTCCGTCAAGCCCGCCGAGATCGGGCGGGCGGTGGGCCACGGCCGTCCCGTCTCGGCTGGTGAGCCCGCCAACCTCACGCTCGTCGACACGGAATACCGTGGGTCGGTGGACCCCGCGGGCTTCGCTTCGCGCAGTCGCAACACCCCGTACGAGGGGCGTGAGCTGCCGGGCCGTGTGACGCACACCTGGCTCCGGGGCAAGGCCACGCTCGTCGACGGGAAGCTCACGTGACACCACTGCAACTGACCCACCTCGCGGCCGGGGAGAAGTCCGCCCCGGTGACCGACTGGGCGGCCCGTATCGGCTGGCTCGTCGGCCTCGCCCTGTTCATCGCGCTCGTCTACTGGCTGATGCGCGAGGGCTGGAAGTGGCGCGGCACGCTCCAGGGCGACCTGCCCGAGCTGCCCGACGCGCCGTCCGACCTCGGTCCGGCGAGACTGACGATGAGCGGTCGCTACCACGGCTCCACCACCGCCGGGCAGTGGCTCGACCGCATCGTGGCGCACGGCCTGGGCACCCGCAGCCGGGTCGAGCTCACGCTGACGGACGCGGGACTGGATGTCGTACGCCCCGGAGCCACCGACTTCTTCATCCCGGCCGAGGCGCTGCGCGAGGCCCTGCTCGGCAAGGGCATCGCCGGAAAGGTGCTCAGCGAGGGCGGTCTGCTGGTCGTGACGTGGGCGCACGGCGACCGGCTGATCGACTCCGGGTTCCGGTCCGACCACGCGGCCGAGCACACGGAGTGGGTCGACACCCTGAACAGCATGATCAACAAGAGTCTCGAAACGACCGACACGGAAGGCGCACGATGACCACCTCCACCAGGGGAGCCGCCAAGGTTCCCGCCGTACTCGTCCTGGAGGACGGCCGGATCTTCCGCGGCCGTGCCTACGGGTCCGTGGGGGTGACCTTCGGCGAGGCCGTGTTCTCCACCGGCATGACCGGCTACCAGGAGACCCTGACCGACCCGTCGTACCACCGCCAGGTCGTCGTGATGACCGCCCCGCACATCGGCAACACCGGGGTGAACGACGAGGACCCGGAGTCGGCCCGCATCTGGGTCGCCGGTTACGTGGTGCGCGACCCCGCGCGCGTGCCGTCCAACTGGCGCTCCCGCCGCTCGCTGGACGAGGAACTGCGCAACCAGGGTGTCGTCGGGATCTCCGGCATCGACACGCGCGCGTTGACCCGCCATCTGCGCGAGCGCGGCGCCATGCGCGTCGGCATCTTCTCCGGCAACGCGCTGCCCGACGACGGCACCATGCTCGCCGAGGTGCGCCAGGCTCCCGAGATGAAGGGCGCCGACCTCTCCGCCGAGGTCGCCACCAAGGAGGCGTACGTCGTCCCCGCGATCGGTGAGAAGAAGTACACCGTCGCCGCCGTCGACCTCGGCATCAAGGGCATGACCCCGCACCGCATGGCCGAGCGCGGCATCGAGGTGCACGTGCTCCCGGCCACCGCGACCGTCGAGGACGTATACGCCGTCCAGCCCGACGGCGTGTTCTTCTCCAACGGACCGGGCGACCCGGCCACCGCCGACCACCCGGTCGCCGTGATGCAGGCGGTCCTGGAGCGCGGTACGCCGCTCTTCGGCATCTGCTTCGGCAACCAGATCCTCGGCCGCGCGCTCGGCTTCGGCACGTACAAACTGAAGTACGGCCACCGGGGCATCAACCAGCCCGTGCAGGACCGCACGACGGGCAAGGTCGAGGTCACCGCGCACAACCACGGCTTCGCCGTCGACGCGCCTCTCGACAAGGTCTCCGAGACGCCCTACGGCCGCGCCGAGGTCTCGCACGTCTGCCTGAACGACCAGGTCGTCGAGGGGCTGCGGCTGCTCGACCGGCCGGCGTTCAGCGTCCAGTACCACCCCGAGGCGGCGGCCGGCCCGCATGACGCCGCCTACCTGTTCGACCGCTTCACATCTTTGATGGAGGGCCAGCGTGCCTAAGCGCACCGATATCCAGTCCGTCCTGGTCATCGGCTCCGGCCCGATCGTCATCGGCCAGGCCGCCGAGTTCGACTACTCCGGCACCCAGGCCTGCCGCATCCTGCGCGCCGAGGGCATCCGCGTCATCCTGGTCAACTCCAACCCGGCGACGATCATGACCGACCCGGAGATCGCCGACGCCACCTACGTCGAGCCGATCACCCCGGACTTCGTCGAGAAGATCATCGCCAAGGAGCGCCCGGACGCCCTGCTGCCCACCCTTGGTGGTCAGACGGCGCTCAACACCGCGATCTCGCTGCACGAGGCAGGCACCCTGGAGAAGTACGGCGTCGAGCTGATCGGCGCCAATGTCGAGGCCATCAACAAGGGCGAGGACCGCGACCTGTTCAAGGGCGTCGTCGAGGCCGTCCGCCAGAAGATCGGGCACGGCGAGTCCGCGCGCTCGGTGATCTGCCACTCCATGGACGACGTCATCGGAGGTGTCGAGACGCTCGGCGGCTACCCGGTGGTCGTCCGCCCCTCCTTCACGATGGGCGGCGCGGGCTCCGGCTTCGCGCACGACGAGGAGGAGCTGCGCCGCATCGCAGGCCAGGGCCTGACCCTCTCGCCGACCACCGAGGTCCTCCTGGAGGAGTCCATCCTCGGCTGGAAGGAGTACGAGCTGGAGCTGATGCGCGACAAGAACGACAACGTCGTGGTCGTCTGCTCCATCGAGAACTTCGACCCCATGGGCGTGCACACCGGCGACTCGATCACCGTCGCCCCGGCGATGACGCTGACCGACCGCGAGTACCAGAACCTGCGGGACATCGGCATCGCGATCATCCGCGAGGTCGGCGTCGACACCGGTGGCTGCAACATCCAGTTCGCGATCGACCCGGTCGACGGCCGCGTGATCGTCATCGAGATGAACCCGCGCGTGTCCCGCTCCTCGGCCCTCGCCTCCAAGGCGACCGGCTTCCCGATCGCCAAGATCGCCGCGAAGCTGGCCGTCGGCTACACGCTCGACGAGATCCCGAACGACATCACGCGCGAGACCCCGGCCTCCTTCGAGCCGACCCTCGACTACGTGGTCGTGAAGGCCCCGCGTTTCGCCTTCGAGAAGTTCCCGAGCGCCGACTCGACCCTGACGACCACCATGAAGTCGGTCGGCGAGGCCATGGCGATCGGCCGCAACTTCACCGAGGCCTTCCAGAAGGCGCTGCGCTCCCTGGAGAAGAAGGGCAGCCAGTTCACGTTCGTGGGCGAGCCCGGCGACAAGGTCCAGCTCCTGGAGGAGGCCGTACGGCCCACCGACGGCCGGATCAACACCGTCATGCAGGCCATCCGCGCGGGCGCCACCCAGGAGGAGGTCTTCGAGTACACGAAGATCGACCCCTGGTTCGTCGACCAGCTCTTCCTCATCAAGGAGATCGCGGACGAGCTGGCCGCCGCCGACAAGCTGGACCCGGAGCTGCTCGCCGAGGCCAAGCGGCACGGCTTCTCCGACCAGCAGATCGGCGAGATCCGAGGCCTGCGCGAGGACGTCGTCCGCGAGGTGCGGCACGCGCTCGGTATCCGCCCGGTCTACAAGACGGTCGACACCTGCGCCGCCGAGTTCGCCGCGCAGACCCCGTACTTCTACTCGTCCTACGACGAGGAGAACGAGGTCGCCCCGCGCGAGAAGCCCGCGGTCATCATCCTGGGGTCGGGCCCCAACCGCATCGGCCAGGGCATCGAGTTCGACTACTCCTGCGTCCACGCCTCCTTCGCGCTCAGCGACGCGGGCTACGAGACCGTGATGGTCAACTGCAACCCCGAGACCGTCTCCACGGACTACGACACCTCCGACCGCCTGTACTTCGAGCCTCTGACGCTCGAAGACGTGCTGGAGATCGTCCACGCGGAGTCCCTGGCCGGTCCGATCGCCGGTGTGATCGTGCAGCTGGGCGGCCAGACCCCGCTGGGCCTCGCCCAGTCCCTCAAGGACAACGGCGTCCCGGTCGTCGGCACGCCCCCCGAGGCGATCCATGCCGCCGAGGACCGCGGCGCCTTCGGCCAGGTCCTCGCCGAGGCGGGCCTCCCGGCGCCGAAGCACGGCACCGCGACCACCTTCGTGGGCGCCAAGGCGATCGCCGACGAGATCGGCTACCCGGTCCTCGTCCGCCCGTCGTACGTCCTCGGCGGACGCGGCATGGAGATCGTCTACGACGAGACCCGCCTGGAGTCGTACATCGCCGAGTCGACCGAGATCAGCCCCTCGCGGCCGGTCCTGGTCGACCGCTTCCTGGACGACGCGATCGAGATCGACGTCGACGCGCTCTACGACGGCCACGAGCTCTACCTCGGCGGTGTCATGGAGCACATCGAGGAGGCCGGCATCCACTCCGGCGACTCGGCGTGCGCCCTGCCGCCGATCACCCTGGGCGGTTTCGACATCAAGCGCCTGAGGGCTTCAACCGAGGCCATCGCCAAGGGTGTTGGCGTGCGCGGACTGATCAACATCCAGTTCGCGATGGCCGGGGACATCCTCTACGTCCTGGAGGCCAACCCGCGCGCGTCCCGTACGGTCCCCTTCACCTCCAAGGCGACCGCGGTGCCGCTCGCGAAGGCCGCCGCCCGTATCTCCCTGGGCGCGACGGTCGCCGAGCTGCGGGCCGAGGGTCTACTGCCGGCCAACGGCGACGGCGGCACGCTGCCGCTCGACGCGCCGATCTCCGTCAAGGAGGCCGTCATGCCATGGTCGAGGTTCCGCGACATCCACGGGCGTGGCGTCGACACGGTCCTCGGCCCGGAGATGCGCTCCACCGGCGAGGTCATGGGCATCGACTCCGTCTTCGGCACGGCGTACGCCAAGTCCCAGGCGGGCGCCTACGGCCCGCTGCCCACCAAGGGCCGCGCGTTCATCTCGGTCGCCAACCGCGACAAGCGCTCGATGATCTTCCCGGCACGCGAACTGGTCGCCCACGGCTTCGAGTTGCTCGCCACATCCGGCACCGCCGAGGTCCTCAGGCGCAACGGCCTGAACGCGACGGTCGTCCGCAAGCAGTCCGAGGGCGTCGGCCCGAACGGCGAGAAGACCATCGTCCAGCTCATCCACGACGGCGAGGTCGACCTCATCGTCAACACCCCGTACGGCACCGGGGGCCGCCTCGACGGCTACGAGATCCGTACGGCGGCCGTGGCCCGCTCGGTCCCGTGCCTGACGACGGTCCAGGCGCTCGCCGCCGCCGTCCAGGGCATCGACGCCCTCAACCACGGTGACGTGGGCGTGCGTTCACTCCAGGAACACGCACAACACCTGACCGCGGCCCGCGACTAGCAGCCGAAAAGGGGGACACCGGAAACGGTGTCCCCCTCTTCATGAGGACACCATGTACAAGATCTTCTTCAACCTCGTCTTCAAACGGATGGACCCGGAGCAGGCCCACCACCTCGCCTTCCGCTGGATCCGGCTGGCCGTCCGCATCCCCGTACTGCGCACGTTCGTCGCCGCCGCCCTCGCGCCCCGGTTCGAGGAGCTGCGGACGGAGGCCTTCGGGCTGCGGATGCACGGCCCGTTCGGGCTCGCCGCCGGCTTCGACAAGAACGCGGTCGCGATCGACGGGATGTCGATGCTCGGCTTCGACCACGTCGAGATCGGCACGGTCACCGGGGAGCCGCAGCCCGGCAATCCCAAGAAGCGGCTGTTCCGCCTTGTGCCGGACCGGGCGCTGATCAACCGCATGGGCTTCAACAACGAGGGCTCCGCGGCCGTGGCGGCCCGCCTGGAGGCTCGTGAGGCGGTCTTCCGGACCGTCGTGGGCGTCAACATCGGCAAGACCAAGGTCGTACCCGAGGAGGAGGCCGTCGGCGACTACGTGAAGTCGACCGAGCGACTCGCCCGGCACGCCGACTATCTTGTCGTCAACGTGTCGTCGCCCAACACGCCCGGGCTGCGCAACCTCCAGGCGACCGAGGCGCTGCGCCCGCTGCTCACCGCGGTGCGCGAGGCCGCCGACCGCGCGGTGACCGACCGGCGCGTCCCGCTCCTGGTGAAGATCGCCCCGGACCTGGCCGACGAGGACGTGGACGCGGTCGCCGACCTCGCCGTCGAACTCGGCCTGGACGGCATCATCGCCACGAACACCACCATCGCGCGCGAGGGCCTCGGTCTGACATCCGAACCCGAGCTCGTCAAGGAGACCGGCGGACTGTCCGGGGCCCCGCTGAAGGCTCGTTCCCTGGAGGTACTGCGCCGCCTCTACGCGCGCGTGGGCGACGACATCACCCTGGTGGGCGTCGGTGGCGTCGAGAACGCCGAGGACGCCTGGCAGCGGATCCTCGCCGGTGCCACGCTCGTGCAGGGCTACAGCGCCTTCATCTACGAAGGGCCCTTCTGGGGCCGTGCCATCCACAAGGGCCTCGCCGCACGCCTGCGCACGAGCCCGTACGCAACCCTCGCCGACGCGGTCGGCGCCGACGTAAGGAAGCCGGTATGAGCCCTCTCGAACCCTTCGGCGCACGCCTCCGCACGGCCATGGACGAACGCGGTCCACTCTGCGTCGGCATCGACCCGCACGCCTCGCTGCTCACCGAGTGGGGCCTGAACGACGACGTCGCCGGCCTGGAGCGGTTCAGCCGCACGGTCGTCGAGGCCCTGGCCGACCGGGTGGCCGTCCTCAAGCCGCAGAGCGCCTTCTTCGAACGCTTCGGCTCGCGCGGGATCGCCGTCCTGGAGAAGTCCGTCGAGGAGGCGCGGGCGGCCGGCGCGCTGGTCGTCATGGACGCCAAGCGCGGCGACATCGGCTCGACCATGGCCGCGTACGCCGAGTCCTTCCTCCGGAAGGACTCCCCGCTGTTCTCCGACGCGCTGACCGTGTCGCCCTATCTCGGCTACGGCTCGCTCGCCCCGGCGATCGAACTGGCCCGGGAGAGTGGCGCGGGCCTCTTCGTGCTCGCGCTGACCTCCAACCCGGAGGGCGGCGAGGTGCAGCACGCGGTCCGCGCGGACGGCCGGAACGTCGGAGCGACCATGCTGGCCCACCTGGCCGCCGAGAACGCGGGGGAGGAGCCCTTGGGTTCCTTCGGGGCCGTCGTCGGCGCCACCCTGGGCGACCTTTCGTCGTACGACCTCGCGGTCAACGGTCCGATCCTCGCGCCCGGCATCGGGGCCCAGGGAGCCACTCCGGCCGACCTTCCCGGGGTTTTCGGGACGGTGCTGCGCAATGTCGTCCCGAACGTGAGCCGAGGTGTTCTACGTCACGGTCCCGATGTGGGAGCCCTTCAAGCGGCCTCGGATCGCTTCGCGGAGGAGATCCGCGTCGCCTTTGCGACCGTCTGAGGTGTTCGAACGGGTCGACCGAGTCCTCCGATGAGTGGCTCGACGGGTGGCTCCGGAGCGACTTGAGTCTGAATACATCCTCAAATCCGGGGCATTATGTCGGAAATGTCCGGCCTGGCGCAGGCTGACCAGGACTTTTCCTCTGTTCTCGCTGACTCTGGCGCCCCTGGCCGCTAGTCTCCGAGCAGAGTCAACGGGCAAGCGTGTTGCTCGTAGCTCCCCAGGTGTGGGGCGACTAGGTTCCTCACCGGTCCGTATCCGACAGTTCGACATCCGAGGTGACGTAGGCGTGGCTCTTCCGCCCCTTACCCCTGAACAGCGCGCAGCCGCGCTCGAAAAGGCCGCCGCGGCTCGCCGGGAGCGGGCCGAGGTCAAGAATCGACTCAAGCACTCCGGCGCCTCCCTGCATGACGTGATCAAGCAGGGCCAGGAGAACGACGTCATCGGCAAGATGAAGGTCTCCGCCCTGCTTGAGTCCCTGCCCGGCGTGGGCAAGGTCCGCGCCAAGCAGATCATGGAGCGACTCGGCATCTCCGAGAGCCGCCGTGTCCGTGGCCTTGGTTCCAACCAGATCGCCTCCCTGGAGCGTGAGTTCGGCAGCACCGGCTCGTGAGTCCCGGGCACCCCGGGATTGCTGGAATAATCGCTGCATGAGTGAACGTCCGCGGCTGACCGTGCTCTCCGGCCCCTCAGGGGTCGGTAAGAGCACGGTCGTCGCCCATATGCGCAAGGAACACCCCGAGGTCTGGCTCTCGGTGTCGGCGACGACCCGTAGGCCCCGCCCCGGCGAGAAGCACGGAGTCCACTACTTCTTCGTCAGCGACGAGGAGATGGACAAGCTGATCGCCAACGGCGAGCTGCTGGAGTGGGCCGAGTTCGCCGGCAATCGCTACGGCACGCCGCGGACGGCCGTGCTGGAGCACCTGGAGTCCGGTGTGCCGGTGCTGCTGGAGATCGACCTCCAGGGCGCCCGGCAGGTCCGCGAGTCCATGTCCGAGGCGCACTCGGTGTTCCTTGCTCCCCCCTCCTGGGAGGAGCTGGTGCGCAGGCTCACCGGGCGGGGCACCGAGCCGCCCGAGGTGATCGAGCGCCGCCTGGAAGCGGCGAAGGTCGAGCTGGCGGCGGAGCCCGAGTTCGACGCGACCCTGGTCAACACCTCCGTCGAGGACGTAGCGCGCGAGCTGCTAGCCTTGATGGAAGTTGTGTGATCGTTTTTCCGATCTCATCCCATCTTTCGGAAGGCAGAGCGTGTCCTCTTCCATCACCGCTCCCGAGGGCATCATCAACCCTCCGATCGACGAGCTCCTTGAGGCTACGGACTCGAAGTACAGCCTCGTGATCTACGCCGCCAAGCGCGCCCGTCAGATCAACGCGTACTACTCCCAGCTCGGCGAGGGCCTGCTGGAGTACGTCGGTCCGCTCGTCGACACGCACGTCCACGAGAAGCCGCTCTCCATCGCCCTGCGCGAGATCAACGCGGGTCTGCTGACCTCCGAGGCCGTCGAGGGCCCCGCGACCTGAGACGCAGCAGCTTTATCCACAGGCCCGGCAGCGACTGTCGGGCCTGTGGTGTGTCATGGAGTCGTACGAGTCGTTCGTTTTCCGAGCTCGGGGAGAGACGGTGGACAAGCCCAAGGTCGTTCTGGGAGTCAGCGGTGGCATCGCCGCGTACAAGGCGTGCGAACTGCTGCGCAGACTGACGGAGTCGGGCCATGACGTCCGCGTCGTCCCCACCGCGTCCGCCCTGCACTTCGTCGGCGCGGCCACCTGGTCGGCGCTCTCCGGGCACCCCGTCTCGACCGAGGTGTGGGACGACGTCCACGAGGTCCCGCACGTGCGCATCGGCCAGGGTGCCGACCTGGTGATCGTGGCACCGGCGACGACGGACATGCTCGCGAAGGCGGCCCACGGCCTGGCCGACGACCTCCTCACCAACACCCTCCTCACCGCCCGCTGTCCCGTCGTCTTCGCGCCCGCCATGCACACGGAGATGTGGGAACACCCGGCCACCCAGGAGAACGTGGCGACACTGCGCCGCCGCGGTGCCGTGGTGATCGAACCGGCCGTCGGCCGGCTGACCGGCGTCGACACCGGCAAGGGCCGGCTGCCCGATCCCGTCGAGATCTTCGAAGTGTGCCGCCGGGTGCTCACGCGGGGCGTCACCGAACCCGACCTCAAGGGCCGGCACGTCGTCGTCAGCGCCGGCGGCACCCGCGAGCCCCTCGACCCGGTCCGCTTCCTCGGCAACCGCTCCTCCGGCAAGCAGGGCTAGATCG
>NZ_JAWOAI010000108.1:0-22774 GCF_033194735.1 Streptomyces sp. W16 | reverse complement strand
GGGCCCTACGCGGAGCCCCCGGAGCCGCGCCGGAGCAGGCGGTCGACCGTGCTGCTGGTCGTGGTCGCGCTGGTCGTCGCGCTGGGGGCGGGCGGCTCGGTGTACGCGCTGATGAAGGGCGGCGGCAACGGCAGCCGTACGGCGGCCGGTTCGGGCGGCCGGGCCACCGGCGCCGCGCCCACCACCCCGGGTCCGACCGCCGGGGAACCGGCGCCGACGAAGTCGCCGTCCTCCTCCGCCACACCGAGCGGCGGCGACGCCGTACCGAGCGGCTATCTCGGCACCTGGAACGCGTCCATCGACAACTCCACGGGCCACAACACCCGCCAACTCACCATCAGGCAGGGGAAGGTGGGGGATCCCGTACTGAAGCTGGTCGCGGACGGCCCCGGCTACCACTGCGTGTTCAGCGCCGACCTCGCCCAACGGCCCGGCGGCGACGGCCCGTTGAGGCTCGGCGCCTCCACCGTCACCTCGGGGCAGCCGTTGTCGTCCTGCAGCCCGGGCGCGGCCAGTGAGGTCACCCTGCTGTCGGACGGCACCCTCCAGCGGGTGAACACCGGCAACGGCGAGAAGCTGACGTACACGAAGTCGGGCTGAAGTCCCTTTACTGCAGGGCCAGTTGAACGTCACCCGAACTTCGGCCGACCGCCCCCGCGGGTTTTCCGGCCGCCCGTACCGTGACCCCACGACCGGCTGGGGAGCGGGGGCCCGCAGTGGAGTGGCTGAGCGCGGAGAACGTCGTCGCCGTGGGCACCGCGGTGCTCGGTATCGTCGCGTCCGGCGTGATGGTCTGGTACGAACGCCGGGTGCCGCGCCGCAAGCGGATCGGCTACCGCGTCCAGATGGACAACCCCATTGGTGACGGTGTCCGTTCGGGCCGCGCCAACCGCCGTCTCGGCCTCTTCGACGAGGCCCCCGGCATGTCCGACGCCACCCTCGTCCTGCTGCGCATCGAGAACGACGGTTCGCAGAGCATCGCCGACAACGACTACACCGGGCGCGAACTCCACGGCCTCACCGCCGTGTTCACCGACCGCACGATCCGCGGGGTCTCGGTCACCCAGCCGGTCGGCACCGACCATCTGATGGACCACTTCACCCCGGCGGCCGGCCTCGGCTACGACACCAACACCCTGCGCATCCCGCGCGTCCCGCTCAACCCCCGCGACCACTTCAAGCTGCTGGTGCTGCTGTCCGGCGGCGACGTCGGCTGCGACATACGGCTCATCGGCGGTATCCGCGACGGCGAGGTGCACCCCAACCGCAGCGCGACCCCGGACGACAAGGCGCCCCTGTTCAGCCGCGCCTCCCGGCTGATCACCATCATGCTCACGGTGTGCGTGGTGACGCTGGCGACGATCGTCGTGGCCCGCGACGACACCCCGCCGCCGATCGGCTGCGCGCACGGCACCCTCACCGTCACCGGTTCGACCGCCTTCGCGCCGGTGACGCAGGAGGTCGCGAAGAAGTACGAGAAGGACTGCGAGGGCTCGAAGGTCGTGGTGGACCCGCACGGATCGACCGCGGGCGTACGGGAGTTGGAGGCCACCGGGCTCGCGTCGAAGAAGGGCTCACCGGCGGTCGTGGCCCTGTCGGACGGCCCCAAGCCGAGCGACATGCCCCAACTGCTGGAGAAGCGGGTCGCGGTGTCGGTCTTCGCGATCGTCGTCAACAACGGCATCCGCCTCAAGAACCTGTCCACCACGGACGTACGACGCCTGTACCGGGGCGAGATCAAGAACTGGCGGGAGCTCGGCGGACCGGACGTGGCGGTGCACCTGGTCAGCCGGGACGCCAACTCCGGGACGAGACAGGTGTTCCAGCGCCGGGTGCTGAAACGCGGCGAGATCGCCAACTCCTCCGTCGACTGCGTCCACAAGGACGATCCGACGGCGCCCGTCATCCGCTGCGAACTCGACTCCACGGACCAGGTGTTGGCCCAGGTCGCCGAACTCCCCGGCGCGATCGGCTACAGCGAACTCACCCTCGCCTCACACGCCAAGGGCCTGCACGTGCTCACCCTCGACGGCCACGCCGCGTCCGTGGACGCCATCGAACAGGGCACGAGCAGCTACCCGTACCGCGAGATCGAGTACGCCTACACATATGGCCGGCCCCCGGCCGACTCCCTCACGTCGAGCTTCCTGAACTATCTGACACAGGGCGTCGGCCAGGACGTGATCCGCGTCCACGGCCACATCCCGTGCGGGACCGTGGAGGGCATGAAGCTGTGCACGTAGCCCACGACGGCGGAACGGAGCTCGGGGAGTCGTTCGGCCGATTTCCGCCTCCCGGTCCGCCCTGGTTCCGCGAGGTTCCGGCTGGTCTCGGCTGATCCCGTGAGGTCCGGGCGCCCGCCCCTGCGCGGTCCCGCTCACCTCACCGCGGCTCGGGTGGTCGCTGCCGTGGCATGTTCGGCCGGCTGCCGCCTCCCGGCCCGCCCGGTCCCGGCGGCATCGGGAACCTGCCGTGTACGACCGCCCCCTCCTGCCGCCCCCCGCCGGCCACCGTCGACTGGATGCCCAGCGGTGCCGACCCAGTCCGGAACTCCACCATCCAGTCGGCCGTCTCCATCCGCACCAGCTCCGTCACGTCCTCCGAGAACCGCCGCAGCACCCCCAGACACCGGTCCGCGGCCTCGCTCGCCGTCCCGTCGGCCGGTCCCAGCACCTCCCGCACGCCCTCCGACGCCCAGTCGAACTGGAGCACCTGAAGCCGCCGCTGCACCGCCTGCGCCGTAGCCACGTCCCTCATCCACCCGGACGTCATCCCGAAGAGCCGGTCCCCGGCCACGCACGCCGCCCCGAGCAGCAGCGCCAGATAGCCCCAGGCGGCCAGCCCGGCCACCACCCCGGTGAGGTCGAGCAGCGGCAGCGCCGCCCCGACGACCGCGCCCAGCGCCGCACCCGTACGCAGCACCCGCGCCCCGCGCCGCTTCCACACCCGGTCCGTGAGGTACCAGGCCGCCGTCTCCAGCGCCCCGCGCTCGACCCACCGGTACAGCTCGTCAAGCCGGGCCGCGGGCTCGCCCCAGTCCCCGAGCGGAAACGTCCGCCCGGCCAGATCGCCACCCTCGGGCTGAATCTCCGGCTGACCCACCCGGCACTCCCTTACGTTGTGTGACACCTGATGCTGATGTGCCGGATCCTTCCTACCGCCCAATGGGTGGCGAAGGCTCCGGTTTCACCTCTTTTCCGCCCGGAAGTGGGTCTTGATCAGGTATAGGACGCGGTACGGACTCACTCGAAAGAGTGCTGAAGCGATGACTGCTCGGACCACGTAGGCTCGTGCCGAGCGGGGAAAAACCTCGCCCGGACAGCCGTACCCCTGCCCGAACCCCTGACTGACAGCCGTACGAAACCAGGAGCTGATCGTGATTCCCGGTGGTGGCCAGCCCAATATGCAGCAGCTGCTCCAGCAGGCCCAGAAGATGCAGCAGGACCTGGCGAACGCGCAGGAGGAGCTGGCGCGGACCGAGGTCGACGGACAGGCCGGCGGCGGCCTGGTCAAGGCCACCGTCACCGGCGCCGGCGAGCTGCGCGCGCTGAAGATCGACCCGAAGGCGGTCGACCCGGACGACACCGAGACGCTCGCGGATCTGATCGTCGCGGCCGTCCAGGCGGCCAACGAGAACGCGCAGACCCTCCAGCAGCAGAAGCTCGGCCCGCTCGCGCAGGGACTGGGCGGCGGCAGCGGTATCCCCGGTCTGCCTTTCTAAGACGGCCCGCGGCCAACTACGGTACGTATGTACCTCCCGCAAGACTCCGGAGACTCCGAGGAAGGGCAGGCAGTCCGTTGTACGAAGGCGTGGTCCAGGACCTCATCGACGAGTTGGGGCGGCTCCCCGGCGTCGGTCCCAAGAGCGCGCAGCGGATCGCCTTCCACATCCTGCAGGCGGAGCCGACGGACGTCCGCCGGCTCGCGCAGTGCCTGATGGAGGTCAAGGCGAAGGTCCGCTTCTGCGCGACCTGCGGAAACGTCGCGCAGGAAGAGCTGTGCGGCATCTGCCGCGACCCGCGCCGCGACCTCTCGGTGATCTGCGTGGTCGAGGAACCGAAGGACGTAGTGGCGGTCGAGCGGACGCGCGAGTTCCGGGGCAAGTACCACGTCCTCGGCGGCGCGATCAGCCCGATCGAAGGTGTCGGACCGGACGACCTGCGTATACGAGAACTTCTCGCGCGGTTGGCCGACGGTACGGTCACGGAGCTGATCCTTGCCACGGACCCGAATCTGGAAGGCGAGGCCACGGCCACGTACCTCGCCCGCATGATCAAGCCCATGGGCCTCAAGGTCACCCGCCTGGCCAGCGGCCTCCCGGTGGGCGGAGACCTGGAATACGCGGACGAGGTGACCCTCGGCCGCGCCTTCGAGGGGAGACGACTCCTAGATGTCTGACGCCACACTGCATGCCACCGCACAGGACCCGGACGACTTCGCGGTCCAGATCGCGGACCAGGTCGAGAGCTTCCTGGTGGCCGTGTCGGAGGTAGCGAAGGGCGAGGACCCCGACTCCGCGGTCCCCTTCCTCCTCTTGGAGGTCTCCCAACTCCTGCTGGCAGGCGGCCGGTTGGGCGCGCACGAGGACATCGTCCCCGACGAGCGCTACGAGCCCGACCTGGGCCCGGAGCCGGATGTGGACGAACTCCGCGAGCGCTTCGCGGTGATGCTGGAGCCGATCGACGTGTACTCGGAGGTCTTCGACCCCTACGAGCCGCGCAAGGCCCCGGTCCCGGCCCGCATCTCCGACGACCTCGCCGACCTCATCACCGACCTCCGCCACGGCATGGCCCACTACCGCGCGGGCCGCACCACGGAGGCCCTGTGGTGGTGGCAGTTCTCCTACTTCTCCAACTGGGGCTCCACGGCGTCGGCGACGCTCCGGGCCCTCCAGTCCGTGGTCGCCCATGTGCGGTTGAACCAGCCCCTCGCGGAGCTGGACGGCCTCGACACGGACCAGAGCGTGATGGGCGACGAGACGCTGGAGTTCGAGGCGGGCAAGGTGATGGTGGAGGAGATCGCGGGGCCGTTGGGGATCAGGCCGGTGAAGTAGTTCCGGCTGGAGCAGCTGTCTTTCCGCACCCCTGGCCCGCGCCTCATACGGCCTGGTTCGGGCCCTGCAGCAGAGCTGCCCCCAAGGGGGTGATGGAGTGCAGGACCCGAGGACCATCGCGGTAGCTGGTGATCAGTCCCGCGTTCCGGAGCGCCGCGGTGTGCTGGCTCGCCGCCGCGGCGGAGACGCAGGCGGCGCGGGCCAGTTCACCTGTCGAGGCGCCGCCCGCAGTGGCCCGCAGCATCAGTGCTCGGGTGCGGCCTAGCAGGACGCCGAGTGGTGCGGTGGAGGAGGACAGCCCGGGAGAGTCCAGCGTTTCCCGGTGCGGAGAGTAGACCAGGACCTGAGGCAGCGTCGGGTCCCCCAGGCACACAGGCGCACCCCAGCAGAAGTAGGACGGTACAAGCAGCAGTCCCCGGCCGCCCAGCAGCAGATCGCGGTCCTCGACTGGATAGTTCACATGCAGAATCGGTGGTACCCATCGCATGTGCGGCCCGAGGTTGGCCAGCAGCCCGTCGGGGCCGCCGTGCAGCATGGCCTGGCCCAGGACGGCCCGCTCCGAGTCCAGGCAGGCGCGGGAGTAGTCGTGGTACGGCGCGATGGCGACGTCGTAGTACTGGCGCAGGCCGAACGCCACCTCCTCGCGCACCCGGCGTTCGGCGAGGCGCGGCGCCCACGCCGGGGCCACCCCCTGCGCGGCGAAACGCCGGACCTCTTCTCGTATCTGCTCCGGCGGGGTGTCGATGATCGCGGTAATTCCAGCGGTCAACCCGCCTTGTGCCTCGAAAGGGTTCAGGAAGTCGGGGTAGTAGGCTCCCTTTGCGAAAATTGGCAACAGGAGTTGCGTGACCACGCTCCCAAGATCCTTTTGAATCAGCTGTTTTTGTGCATCACGGAACCAGTCGGCGTACGCCCACCGTCCTTCCGCGGCTTGGATTCGATGCAGACTGAGGGCTATCTCCCAGAGCGGATCCGGTGCTGCCGCCATCTTGGTCCGGACTAGATCGGCATCTGTGAAATGAATGCGGAGCGTGGCATTCGCCTCCCTCAATGCTCAACGAATCCTCATTGGACCGTTGTTAAGGCACCGCTTAAAAGTGTAGCCCTCGGATATGTGTCGGTGGCAGCGTTACCTCACCCTTAAACGGACTGTTGAATGAGGGATGAGGGATGTCTTTCAGGACCCAAGTGACGGCAGGTGTCACGGTCGCGCTCATTGTTTCGGGATTGCACGTCAACGGCACCGCCTCCGGGCCGACTACGGCCGCTCTGGCTCCCATTGCGGTGCCTGCCGCGCCGAACGCCAAAGTGTCCTGCGGCAACTACAGCGGAACAGTGCTCACGCAGGAGGGCGACACCGGGCCCCGGGTGCGCGAGGTGCAATGCCTTCTGGCTTTCCGGGGCTGGTATGGGGCCGGCGCGAACGGCCGCTACAAAAACAGCGTTTACCTGGCCGTGCGCGCGTTCCAGTCGTGGGACGACGCGCGAGGCTGCCTCATCCCTCTTAAGACGGACGGGATCGTGGACCCGCGTACCTGGAACGCACTGCATTCCGGCGACGGCTGTGCGACTGCCTGACGCACAATGGACGGTTCACAGTGCGGCGTGCACCAGCCCCGCCTCCACAAAAGGCGCCGTGACCGTAGGCTCGCTGTACCACCGCAACGGCCACGTGTTCCCGTCCAGCGCCGGAATCCCGATGTACGTGACGGTACGAGTGCCCCGTCCCCCGAATTGCTGCACGCCCAAAGGCCAGTTGTGCCGGCGTACTTCCCCAGGCGCCAGCAGGAAATACATCCACCGGAACCCCGCGGCCTCGCAGACGACGGGTCCGGCATCCCCGTCGGCGGCCTCGATGAGACGCGCGGCGACCCGTTCTCCCCGCACGCCTTCGATGCGTACGGCGTCGAAGTGGACGCCGGTGAGGCGGAGTTGGTGACCGGATGCGGGGATCCAGTCCGGCAGGTGAATTGAGTCGGTCATGGTCACACGGTGGCGCGCACGAAGCTACGCTCGGTAGTGACTGAGGTGATACACGGAGCGGTGTATCCGTCGGAGGTGGGTGCCATGCAGGGCAAGTCCAACGCGAACTCCAACTCCCAGCCACCGGTGGCCTGGCGCTACAGCGGGAACCAGTTGAAACGCTGGCGCACGAAGGCGAATGTCAGCCGCGAGGAACTGGCCGCCGCCTCCCACTACGCGCTGGACACCATCAAGTCGATGGAGCAGGGCGTACGGAGGCCGACGCCACGAGTGCTCGACACGGCTGACGATCTGTGCAACGCGGACGGCATGCTGAGTGCGGCGAAGGACTACCTGAACAAGGAGAAGTTCCCTTCGCGGGCGCAGGACTTCATGGAGCGGGAGAAGGACGCGATCAGCCACTGGTCGTACGAGACCACGGTCGTCCCGGGGCTGTTGCAGACGCCGGGGTACGCGCGCACGCTGATCGAGAACCGCTGCCCGCCCCTGGACGAGGAGACGGTGGAGGAGCGGATCGAGGGACGCGCGGAGCGGCAGGCCATCCTCACGGAGCAGAAGCCGTCGGTGGCCCTGAGTTTCATCCTCTACGAGGCGGTGTTGCGCAGTCCCCTGGTGGACACCGAACAGCTGCGCCGTCTGCTGGAGGTGTCCCGTCTGCGGAACGTCACGGTGCAGGTGCTCCCCTTCGAGCGGGCCATCCCCTCGACCCTCATGGGGTCCATGGTGCTGCTGGAGACTCGCGACCACGAGCGATTCGCCTATGCGGAGGGCCCGTTCGCCAGTGAACTGTCGGCTGATCCGGAGGTTGTCAGCCGTGTGACCGAGCGGCTTAGCATGATCCGCGCGCAGGCTCTCAGCCCCGATGAGTCGGCCCGTTTCGTCGAACGGATGGTGGATCAGCCATGAGTGACCAGCTGAAGTGGTTCAAGTCGAGTTACAGCGACGACGAGGGCGGCAACTGCGTCGAGGTCGCCCTCCCCGCACCGCAGTTGACCGTCCACATACGCGACTCCAAGAACTTCGCGGGGCCCGAACTTGCCCTCTCCGCCCCCGCTTGGACGGCCTTCGTCTCCGCAGCTCACCCCGGAGCTTGAGGACCCTGTTGGCCAATCCCGTCAGCGGGTCGGGGCAACCCTGCCCAGCTGAGAAAGTGTGACACTTCCGCGAGAAGTGTCACACTTTTCTGGAGTGGGTGGCCCGGCCGCACCGGATTCGCCAACAGCATCCTTGAGCCCCGGGCTCCGAGCTCTTTTCTTGGGTTCTGGGTTGGGTGAAATACAAACCAACCAACCAAGCCTGTACGTGAGTTGAGGTGGGTTTAACCCGAACGGGTGACATTCCATGATCGGCTTGCGCCGCAAGGTAAAGCCACTCTAGGTTCGCGGCAAACAAGCAAATAGTTCGGCCCCGGTCGGTGTTGGTAGCACCGGCTCCGGGGCCTGGACCTACGAATCGAAGAGAGCTCGATCGTGGCTTACGCCCAGCCTAGCCCTGCCCTGCCGTCCCCGTCGCACCCCATGGCCAGAACGGGCTACGGAAAACGCGCCACGGGTGACGAAGACCCGCACGCCGACCCGGACTTCGCACACCTGAGCCCCCGTGACGCCGAGATCGCCGTCTTCATCGACCACCTCGACAACGGCCACGCCATGGGCCACAAGGTGATCGCGGCCGAGCATCCCCGCTACGGCCAGCAGGCCTGCCGTATGTCGCTCAAGAGCCTCACCGAGGCCGGCCACCTGCGCTGGATCAAGGAACACATCACCGTCGAGGACAACTCGATGCGGTGGGTGACGCGGACGTACTGGTCGCGTACGCCCAGGTCGGCGCAGTGGTGGGCCGAGTTCGCGCGGGAGCGCCACGGCAGGGACGTCACGCATGACTACCAGCCGGGCCTGGCGAGGGCGGAGGACCCGACCCCGACCGCCGTGCCGGAGAGCGAGAGCGACGGGACGCCGGAGACGGACCCGACCCCCGAGCCCAGCGCCGCGTACCGCGCACTCGCCCAACTCCGCGCCACAGACCCCCGTATGTCCCTCTCCGAAGCCGAGTGCCGAGCCCTCGAACCCCTCGCCGCCGAGTGGCTGGCACGAGGCGCCACCTCGGCCGACATGGCCCGCGCGCTGACCGACGGACTGCCACCCACCATCACGAACCCGGGCGGGCTGGCCCGCACCCGACTGGAGACCAAGATGCCCCCGAAGAAGAACGACGCCGCCGAGACCCGCCCCCTCCGCGCCCGTGTGACCCGCGTGCTCATGGCCTGCGCCACCTGCGACGCCGACGAGCGGACGGCGAAGATCATCAACGGTGTGTGCGAGGAATGCCGTGCGGAGCCGGACCTGAGCGAGGAGGAGGTCAAGAAGGGCTTCGAGGAGATCGCCTACCTGGGAACCACGACGGCCCGCTTCCTGAAGCAGAAGCTGGAACGCCGTACGGGCGGGCCCGTGCCCGACACGTTCCGCCCCGTGGCGATCGAGGACCGCGTCCACTACCACTACCGCGACAACCGCGACCGCATCGCGAACGGCCTCCCGCCGAGGCGGTGGAATCCGTGACGGTCGAGAGGCGGCAGCAGCCGCAGATGTCCATCGAAGCTTTCGAGGAGCTGGAGCGCCGGGCGCCGGAGACCGTCCGGCTGGAGTTCATCAACGGAAAGGTCGTCGTCAAACCCATGCCGGACGGCAACCACAGTGAGATCGTCGCCTGGCTGCAGAGGGTGTGCATGCAGCGCCTTCCCGACCTGTGGCTGCACGCGGAGCGCGGGCTCAAGACGGAGAGCTGTGGGAAGGGGCGCGCTTGTGCGGATGGCGTCCTCGTTCCCCGGGGCGGCCTCAAGGGACACGGCGAATGGTCGGACACGGGGACAGCCCTGATGGCCGCAGAGGTGACTTCGTGGGACGCCGATGCCGCTCAACGGGACCGGCTCGACAAGCCTGATGGCTATGCGGCGGCCGGAATCCCGGTCTACGTACTCATCGACCGGGACGACTGCACAGTCACCGTGTTCACTCATCCCGAGGACGGTCGTTACAGGCAACAGGTGAACGCGCCGTTCGGCGCCCCCGTCGAGATCCCCGACCCGGTGAACATCACCCTGGACACCGACCCCTCAAGGAGTTCGCCGATTGATCACAACCCCCAAACCCCCTTCCCCACCGCCGTAACCCCACCCGCCAACGCCAGCCCCAACACCAGCAACCGCGCCCGCGGCTCCGGTATCCGCCCCGCCAACCCCCGCCCGATCACCCCGCCCACGACCATCGCCGCGCCGACCGCCACCCACCGCGCCCCGCTCAACGACGGCACCCCGTTCGCCGCCACCGAGAACGCGTTGACGACGACGCCGTAGAACTGCGCGTTGGGCACGAACTCCCGTACCGTCCAACCCGCGTTGACCGCGTAGAGGGAGATCGGCGGACCGCCCACCCCCGCCGCCGCGTTCATGAAACCGCCCGCCGCGCCCGCCGCGACGGCACCGCGAGTGCCCCGAAGTGCCGGCACCCGGGCGCCCTTCATCACCAGCAGGACAGCCACCGTCACCAACCCGCCCATCACCAACAGCAGCACAGACGGCGGGAGTTGGCGGGTCATCCACGCCCCCGCCGGCACCGTGCAGGCCGCCGCCGCGCACAGCGGCACCATCGCGCGCGCCCGGACCTTGCGCCAGCCGCCCGCCAGGCCCACGACGCTGATCGCACCGGCCGCGCAGTTGGCGAGGACGACTCCTTGCGTCGGGCCGAGGAGGAGTACGAGGGCCGGTACGGCGACCAGGGCGAAGCCCATGCCCGTCAGCCACTGGACGGACGAGCCGAGCAGGACGATCGCGGCCAGCAGTATTTCCCCCGTCATGGGGCAACATCATTCCGGGACGAGGTGTAGCCCGCTACACCTTTGCTTCGGGACTGGGCTCCCTCGTTGCGGCGCACTGGAAACGGGATCGTTGGACGCATGAAGAACTTCCTCTCCTCCAAGCCCGTCCTCTGGTTCCTCTTCCTCTTCAACCTGGCCGTCGCCGCGGTCGCACCCTTCGTCGTCGACGGAACGCAGGGCGTGATGACCGCCGTCGGTATGGGTGTCGTGTCCCTGGGGGCCGGGGTCAGTCTGGTGCGGGACCGTGGGCAGGCGGCTACAGCGCGTTAATTGGAGCCACCCTTGCCGCCTCCTGTACGTCCGCTGCACAGGCGCTAACCCGCCGAAAGCCAGTCTGGAGTCATCCCAAAACGCACCAGTACAACTGGAGTTGAGATGACCCGCCGGACCATGAGCAAGCGTGCAGCCGTCGTCACCGTCACCACCGCCCTGGCCCTCGGCACCCTCGGTACCGTCGCCGCGACCGCCGGGCCCCAGCACGACGCCAAGCCCAGCAAGAAGCAGATAGCCGCCCTCTTCGACGGCTGGAACGCCGCGCTGCAGACCGGTGACCCGAAGAAGGTCGCCAACCGGTACGCGCCGGACGCCGTGCTCCTGCCGACCGTGTCCAACGAGATCCGCACCGACCGTGCCGAGATCGTCGACTACTTCGAGCACTTCCTGCCGAACAAGCCGGTCGCGAAGAAGGTCGAGACGTACATCAACGTCCTCGACAGGAACTCGGCCATCGACGCGGGTGCCTACGACATCACGCTCACCGACCCGAACACCGGCAAGAAGCGTGTCGTGGAGGCCCGTTACACCTACGAGTACGAGAAGCGCGGCGGCAAGTGGCTGATCGTCAACCACCACTCCTCGGTGATGCCCGAAGGGTGATCACCACGGACAGCCCACGGCCGGGAGCGTCCCGGAGGGCCACCGTTCCGCCGTCGTCCGTCACCAACTGGCGTACGACGGCCAGGCCCAGGCCCGAACCGGAGCGCCCGGTGAGGCCCTGACCGCGCCAGAAGCGGTCGAAGGCGCGGGACTTGTCCGCGTCGGACATGCCGGGGCCCTCGTCCGTCACCGTCAACTCGACCTCGTCGCCCCGAAGTTCGGACCGTACGGTGATCGTCGCGCCGTCCGGTGACACCTCCAGGGCGTTCGACAGCACGTTGTCCAGGACCTGTTCGAGATGACCGGGACTGGCCAGCACAAGCGGCCGGCCGTCGACAACACTCCCCCTGAGCGCGATCTCGACTCCGCGCTCGTCGGCGGCCGGTCTCCACACCGAGAGGCGTTCGGCCACGATCTCCCGAAGCGGGAGGGGTTCCGCGGCCGTCACCTTCGCCTCGGCCCGCGCCAGCACCAGCAGGCCGTTGACGAGGCGGCTCATCCGGACCACCTCAGCCGTCGCCTGCTCCACGTCCTCGCGCACGAACTCGTCGTCCGTGCCGTCCGCGATGTTGTCCAGCGAGAGTCTCAACGCCGTGAGCGGGGTGCGGAGTTGGTGGGAGGCGTCGGCGACGAAGATGCGCTGCGAGGCGATGAGGGTGTCGAGGCGTTCGCCCGCCTGGTTCAACGTCCTGGCCAGCGTCTGCGTCTCGTGCGGGCCCGTCACGGGGGAGCGGGCCGTCAGGTCGCCGTCGCTGAACTTGCTCGCCATGTCGTTGAGTTGGCGCAGGGGGCGGGTCAGACGGCGGGCCACGAGCGCGCCCAGGCCGGCCGCCACCGCCAGGACGGCGAGGGCGAGGATCGCGCGGAAGCCCCAGATCTGCACCAGGCGCCGGGTCAGGTCCGAGGTCGGGTACGAGATGCGTACGGCGCCGACGGTCCGGCCGTCGCGCTCGGCCGGTTCGGTCACCTCCAACGCTCCGTCGCCCCAGTGCGTCGCGGTCTTCGCCCGCGCCGCGGGCAGTACCTCGGCCGTGCCGGGGGTCTCCTGCGCGTACGCCACCACCATGCGGTCCAGCGCGGCGCGCGAGGCGGCGTCGCCGCTCAGGAGCAGGGCCATCGTCTTCGCCTCGCGCCGCACCGACTGCTCGGTGTCGCCCCGGAGTTGAGCGGTCAGCGTGAAGGCGACCGGCACGGTGAACGCCGTCAGCGCCACGGCCACGAGCAGGACGTAGCTGACGATGAGCTGCCGGATCATGAGGCCGGAGGCCCGTCGACGATCTCCAGGCGGAAACCAACCCCCCGTACCGCCTCGATCGTGATCGCGCCCGCCAACTTCCGTCGCAGCGCGGCCACATGGACGTCGAGCGTCTTCGTCGGGCCGAACCAGTTCGCGTCCCAGACCGCTTCCATGATCTGCTCGCGCGACATCAGCGCGCCCGGCTCCTCGGTGAGGAACGACAGCAGGTCGTACTCCTTGGGGGCCAGCGGCACCTCCTCGCCGTCGAGGCGGACGCGGGCGGCCTTGCGGTCGATGGTGAGGCGGGTGCCATAGGCGTCGGGGCCCGCAGCCTCGGCCCGGGGCTGGGCGCGACGCATCACCGCCCTTATCCGCGCGATGACCTCCCGTACCCCGAACGGTTTCGAGACGTAGTCGTCGGCGCCCAGCTCCAGGCCGACCACCCGGTCCGTCTCGTCGCTGCGCGCACTGATCACGATGATCGGGATGTCGCCGCGGGCGCGCAGCGCCTTGCACACGTCGAGGCCGTCGGTGTCGGGCAGGCCCAGGTCGAGGAGGACGACGTCGTAGGGGTCCTTGTGGCTCAGCGCCGCCCCGCCCGTGGTGACCCAGTCGACCTCGAAGCCGTAGCGCAGCAGTCCGCGTCGCAGCGACTCGGCCACGGGTTCATCGTCTTCCACCAGAAGTACGCGCACACGGCGCACCTTAGTGCGGGAAACCCCATTCCCGACTGTCACCTGTGACGCTCGGCACTTTTCCCGCACCCCTTAAGTGGGCATGCGCTGACCTGGGCGTCCGAATCTCACCATGCGATACCTGGGAGGGGAATTTCGGGCGCTCGTTAAACTGAGCCGACACACCAGGACTGAGCGAGGAGCGCACGTGGGCCTTGTCGTGCAGAAGTACGGAGGCTCCTCCGTAGCCGATGCCGAGGGCATCAAGCGTGTCGCCAAGCGAATCGTCGAAGCGAAGAAGAACGGCCATCAAGTGGTCGTCGTCGTTTCCGCGATGGGCGACACGACGGACGAGCTGATCGATCTCGCCGAGCAGGTATCTCCGATGCCCGCCGGGCGTGAGTTCGACATGCTGCTGACCGCCGGAGAGCGGATCTCCATGGCGCTGCTGGCCATGGCGATCAAAAACCTGGGGCATGAAGCCCAGTCGTTCACCGGTAGCCAGGCAGGCGTCATCACCGACTCGGTCCACAACAAAGCGCGGATCATCGACGTCACGCCCGGTCGGATCCGTACGGCGTTGGACGAGGGCAACATCGCCATCGTCGCCGGGTTCCAGGGTGTGAGCCAGGACAAGAAGGACATCACCACGCTGGGACGGGGTGGCAGCGACACGACGGCCGTCGCGCTGGCCGCCGCTCTCGACGCCGAGGTGTGCGAGATCTACACGGACGTCGACGGTGTGTTCACCGCCGACCCGCGTGTGGTGCCGAAGGCGAAGAAGATCGACTGGATCGTCTTCGAGGACATGCTGGAGCTCGCCGCCTCCGGCTCCAAGGTGCTGCTCCACCGCTGTGTGGAGTACGCCCGCCGATACAACATCCCGATCCATGTGCGGTCCAGCTTCAGTGGACTTCAGGGCACCTGGGTCAGCAGTGAGCCGATTGGGGACCAGAAGGTGGAGCAGGCCATCATCTCCGGTGTCGCGCACGACACCTCCGAGGCCAAGATCACGGTCGTCGGCGTGCCCGACAAGCCGGGCGAGGCCGCGGTGATCTTCCGGACGATCTCCGACGCCCAGGTCAACATCGACATGATCGTGCAGAACGTGTCGGCGGCCTCGACCGGCCTCACCGACATCTCCTTCACCCTCCCCAAGGCTGAGGGCCGCAAGGCCATCGACGCCCTGGAGAAGAACAAGGGCGGCATCGGCTTCGAGTCGCTGCGCTACGACGACCAGATCGGGAAGATCTCGCTGGTGGGCGCGGGGATGAAGACGAACCCCGGCGTCACCGCCGACTTCTTCACCGCCCTGTCCGACGCGGGCGTCAACATCGAGCTGATCTCGACCTCCGAGATCCGCATCTCGGTGGTCACCCGCGCCGACGACGTCAACGAGGCCGTCCGCGCCGTGCACACGGCGTTCGGCCTCGACTCCGACAGCGACGAAGCCGTCGTCTACGGAGGCACCGGCCGCTGATGGCCACCACCGGAGCGACCGTGCGTCCGACGCTCGCCGTTGTCGGAGCGACCGGGGCCGTCGGCACGGTCATGCTCCAGATCCTGTCCCAGCATGCGGACATCTGGGGCGAGATCCGCCTGATCGCGTCCCCGCGCTCGGCCGGCCGCAAGCTGGCCCTGCGCGGGGAGCAGGTCGAGGTGGTGGCCCTGACGGAGGAGGCCTTCGACGGGGTCGACGTCGCCATGTTCGACGTCCCCGACGAGGTCTCCGCCCAGTGGGCGCCGGTCGCCGCCGCCAAGGGCGTGGTCGTCGTCGACAACTCGGGCGCCTTCCGGATGGACCCCGAGGTGCCCCTGGTGGTCCCCGAGGTCAACCCGCACAAGGTGCGCTGGCGACCGCGCGGCATCATCGCCAACCCGAACTGCACGACCCTGTCGATGATCGTCGCCGTGGGCGCGCTGCACGCCGAGTTCGGGCTGCGCGAGCTGGTGGTGTCGTCGTACCAGGCGGTGAGCGGGGCCGGCCGGGCCGGCGTCGACACCCTGCGCCAGCAACTCGCCCTGGTCGCCGGTACGGACCTGGGCACCAAGCCCGGTGACGTACGGCGGGCCGTCGGGGACAACACCGGGCCGTTCCCGGAGCCGGTCGCGCTGAACGTCGTACCGTGGGCCGGTTCGCTGCGCGAGGACGGCTGGTCCTCGGAGGAGATGAAGGTGCGGGACGAGACCCGCAAGATCCTCGGCCAGCCCGCGCTGCCGGTCGCCGTGACCTGCGTCCGCGTCCCGGTGATCACCACGCACTCCCTCACCGTCCACGCCCGCTTCCAGGGCGAGGTCACCGTCGACGGGGCGCGCGAGATCCTCGCTACGGCCCCGGGCGTCGTCCTCTTCGACAATCCGGCCGCCGGAGAGTTCCCCACCCCCGCCGACGTGGTGGGCACCGACCCGACCTGGGTGGGGCGGCTGCGGCGGGCGCTGGACGACCCGACGGCCCTCGAACTCTTCGTCTGCGGGGACAATTTGCGCAAGGGAGCGGCCCTCAATACGGCACAGATCGCCGAGCTGGTGGCGCGGGACCTCGGGTGAGAACCGGACCCGCTCACTCCGCCCGGCCGTAAATCCGCTGGCCAGTGGCGCAGGGGTTTGTAGGATCACTGTGCGCGATGTGGCCGGATTAATGGTTGGGACCACTTGAATCCAGCCACCTCCGCATCCGAAGATTTCACTCCCCGCTCTCCGCAACCGCGCGGTGAGCGGGGAGCGTCTTTGCGGACGCCCTTCAGCGGGCGCGGGGATGCGGCGAGGGGCGTGGGGACGCCCCGGCCTTTTGTGACACAGGGGAAGAGCGGGTAGGCATGAGGGTGTGCGACGCACTGTCGGTTGTGCTGCCTGACACCAGACGGGTGGGTGGACTGTTTGTTTCGTCTGACATAAATGTGACGGTCGACGCGTACAACCCCCAAGGGGGGAAGCGTGTCCAACTTGCGTGGCTCAGGTACTCGACTTCACTGCGGCACGCGGCACGGCCCTACGGCCTCCGCGTGGATCCCGTGCGCCCGGCGGCATGCCGGTGATCGCGCCGATGCCCGCAGCGCGGCCCGCCCGCATCCCGAACCAGCGCGACGGTGCCGACGACACCGTCGCGGCCGGAACGACCGTCGACCACCTCACCGAGACCTATCGGGCGCACTACCGCTCGCTGCTCGGCCTGGCCGCACTCCTCCTCGACGACACCGCCTCCTGCGAGGACGTCGTCCAGGAGGCGTTCATCCGGGTCCACTCGGCGCGCAAACGTGTCCGTGACCCCGAGAAGACCCTGGCGTATCTGCGCCAGACCGTCGTCAACCTCTCCCGCTCGGCCCTGCGCCGCCGCATCCTCGGCCTCAAGCTCCTCTCGAAGCCGATGCCGGACATGGCCAGCGCGGAGGAGGGCGCCTACGACCTGTTGGAGCGCGACTCCCTCATCAAGGCGATGAAGGGCCTGCAGCGCCGCCAGCGCGAGGTCCTGGTGCTGCGCTACTTCGCGGACATGACCGAGGCGCAGGTCGCCGAGTCGCTCGGCATCTCGCTGGGTTCGGTGAAGGCGTACGGCTCGCGTGGCATCGCCGCCCTCCGGATCGCGATGGAGGCATCGGCATGAGCGACAACGTCGACGGAAACGACTCACGCGCGCGGCGCGAGCCGGAAGTCCGGCGCGGTCCGACCTGGGCCCGCAAGGAAGAACCGAACGAATCGCACGCTGGGAACGGAATTGTGAACCACGGCCCCGACGAACAGAGCCCCACCGGGCCGAGCCTCGACGGGAACTCCGGAGGAAGCCCTGGAGCCAACTCCGGAGGCAGCTCCGGAGGGGAGAACCCCGAGAACCCCGCGACCGCCGAGAGGCGCGACCCCGGGGGACTTGAGGGACTCGCAGGGCTCGCAGGACCAGGGGTGTCCGAGGGACGACCCGGCGACCACGACACCGAGGGATTCGCCCCGGACGAGCTGGCGCTGCGCCGGCTGCTGCACCAGGCGGTCCAGGAGGTCGAGCCACGCGACGGCACGCTGGAGCACCTGCGCAAGGCGGTGCCCGCCCGCCGGGCCCGCAAGCGCCAGGCCGTCGTCGGCATGGCCGCCGCCGCGCTCTTCTTCGGCACCGCCATCCCGGCCCTCGTGCACGTCTCCAACTCCACCGGCTCCGGCGTCGACCCGTCCATGGCGGGCAACAGCTCACAGGCCCAGGGCGGCACCAGCCAGGGCAAGAACCCGGACGGAGGCTCCAACACCTCCGGCGGTTCCTCCGGGCAGACGTCGGGGCAGAATCCGGGCGGCCACAAGAACGAGGGCGGGAGCAAGAGCCCGGGCGCCGGCACCGTGAGCGCCAAACCCTCGGCCAGCACCGGGACGGCCGCGCCCGTCTGCGCCGCCGCGCAGCTCGGCTCGGCCACCTCGTCCGTGGCCGCCGCCGACTCGGTGGGCACGGTCTACGGCACGTTCACCGTCACCAACACCTCCGGCACCAGCTGTACCGTCGGCGGCCCCGGCACCGTGGGATTCTCCGCGCTGGGGGCCGCGGACAGCAGCAAGATCGTCCTGCAGACGCACGCCGCGGGGGACGCGGCGACCGGCCTGCCCGACCCGTCGACGGAGCCCGCCGAACTGGTGCTGCCGCCGGGCTCCTCCTACCTGGTCAAGTTCGCCTGGGTGCCCTCCGAGACCTGCCCCACCAGCAGCGGCAGCACCGGCGGCACCACCGGCGGCCCCACGACCAGCCCGTCGCCCACGGAGGACGCCAGCACCACCACCGGCTCCACCGCCGGTGACACCGGCACGTCCGCCCAGCTGCTCCCGGAGGACGGCACGCTCGACGGCAGCGTCGAGGTCTCGCACACGGCGCAGGCGGGCTCACCGACGGCCACGGCCGTCGTACCGAACGCGTGCGCGGGGACGATCTTCCGGACGGGCGTGCTGCCGGCGTCGTAGGACGGCCGTCGGTCGCAAGGTTCCAGTCGCCGGTCCGCGGGGGACCCGGTGGCGTCAGACGGTCACGCGGGCCGCCCGCTCGCTCTCGTCCTCGGGCACCAGCCCCAGCTCCGCGTCCCGCGCGAACTCCACCTCGCGGCGCAGCAGCCGGAACCACATGAAGACGACGAAGCCCGCGAAGACGAACCACTCGCCGGTGTAGCCGAGGTTCTGGAACGCCTTCAGGTCGAGGCCGGTGTTCGCGGGCGCGGTCGCCGGTACGGCGGTCATCCCGGAGTCGGCCTTGTCGAGGGTGATCCACGCGTCGTACACGGGGTACGGCACCAGGTTCACCAGCGAGGCCGCGCTGATCGCCGCGGTCTGGCCGGACGGCAGTCCGCCCTGGGCGCTGACGCCGTTGTCGCCGGGGGTCTCGGAGGCCTGGAGCGAGCCGGTGACGGTGACTTCGCCGGTCGGCGCGGCCGGCGCTTTGGCCGCGTCGGGCTTGCCGGGGATCCAGCCGCGGACCACGGGCAGGGCCTTGCCGTCGTCGGTGCGCAGCAGGGTGAGGACGTAGAAACCGTTCTTCCCGTCCAACTGCCGGTCGGGGACGAGGAGTTGCTTGCCGTACTGGCCGGTCGCGGTGGTCTGCCGGCCCGAGGTGCTCTGGTCGACCGGCAGCAGTTCGGCGAGCGGGCGGGCGGCTTCCGTGCGGTCCGTCTCGACCTGCCGGGTGGCCTGGTGGCTGCTGTCCACGCGCGCCTGGAACCGGCTCAGCTGCCACGACCCCATGAAGATGCAGAAGGGGATGGCGAGCAGTACGAAGACGTTGATGCCCCACCAGCGCGATGTCAGCAGAAACCGGTACACGCTCCCACGGTACGGGGCTCCAGTAGGGGGCTCGGCCCTGGGGTCGGCCCGGGGGTCGGCCCTGGGGTTCACCTCGCGCGGGCAATGCTCCGGCCGGGTCTTGGTCGAAGTTATCCACAGGCTGAGGATCCAGTCAGTGCAATGTCTGTGAGGGCGGGCAGTATGGGGCCATGACTGAGAGCAACGGGTCCGCGTACACACCGGACTGGGAGAAGCGCTTCAGGGCGCCCCGAGTGTCCCTGCCCGACTGGGCGGAGGACGCACCCGACCGTTCCCTGTTCGTGTCGAACGCGACAGGGACGTATGAGCTGTACGCCTGGGACCGGGCGACGGGCGAGCAACGCCAGGTCACGGACCGGCCGAACGGCACGACGGACGGTGTGCTCTCCCCGGACGGGGAGTGGATCTGGTGGTTCGACGACAAGGACGGCGACGAGTTCGGCGTCTGGCGCAGCCAGTCCTTCAAGGGCGGCCCCGACGAACCGGCCGTCCCCGGCCTCGAACCGTCCTACCCGGCCGGGCTGGCCCTCGCACGTGACGGCCGCACGGCGGTCGTGGGCCGTTCCACCGACGAGGACGGTACGACGATCCACCTCGCCCGCACCGGCGACGAGACCACGCTGATCTACCGGCACCGCGAGTCCGCGGGCGTCGGCGACCTCTCGCACGACGGCTCGCTGATCGCGATCGAGCACACCGAGCACGGCGACGCGATGCACTCGGCACTGCGCGTCCTGCGCCCGGACGGCACGGCGGTCGCCGACCTGGACGACACCAAGGGCGGCACCGAGGAACTGGGCCTGGAGGTCCTCGGCTTCGCACCGGTCGACGGCGACACCCGGCTCCTCATCGGCCATCAGCGGCGCGGCCGTTGGGAGCCCCTGGTGTGGGACGTGGTGAAGGGCGGCGAGACCGACCTGTCCCTGGACCTGCCGGGTGACGTGAGCGCCGAGTGGTACCCGGACGGCTCGGCCCTCCTCATCGCGCACAGCTTCGAGGCCCGCAGCGAGGTGTTCCGCTACGACCTCGCTTCGGGCGACCTGGAGAAGGTGCCGACGCCGCCCGGTTCGGTCTCGGGCGCGACGGCCCGCCCCGACGGCAGCGTCGAATACCTCTGGTCGTCGTCCGCCGAGCCGTCCGCCGTGCGCTCGACGACGGGCGAGGTCGTCCTGGACCCGCCCGGCCTGAAGTCACCCGGCTCGGTCCCGGTGGAGGACGTGTGGGTGGAGGGCCCAGGCGGACGCATCCACGCGTTGGTCCAGAAGCCGGCAGGTACCACGGGCCCCCTCCCCACGGTCTTCGACATCCACGGCGGCCCGACCTGGCACGACAGCGACTCCTTCGCGGCGGGCCCGGCGGCCTGGGTCGACCACGGGTACGCGGTCGTCCGGGTCAACTACCGCGGCTCGACCGGTTACGGCCGCGCGTGGACCGACGCCCTGAAGTACCGGGTCGGCCTGATCGAGCTGGAGGACATCGCGGCGGTCCGGGAGTGGGCGATCACCTCAGGCCTCGCCGACCCCGCCAAGCTGATCCTCACCGGCGGCTCCTGGGGCGGCTACCTCACCCTCCTCGGCATCGGCACCCAGCCCGACGCGTGGACCCTGGGCATCGCGGCCGTCCCGGTCGCCGACTACGTCACGGCGTACCACGACGAGATGGAAGCCCTGAAGGCCATGGACCGCACACTGCTGGGCGGCACCCCCGAAGAAGTCCCCGACCGCTTCGAGGCGTCCTCCCCGCTGACCTACGTCGACAAGGTCACGTCCCCGGTCTACATCTCGGCCGGCGTCAACGACCCCCGCTGCCCGATCCAGCAGATCGACAACTACGTCGAACGACTGGAGAAGCGCGGCGCCGTCCACGAGGTGTACCGGTACGACGCGGGGCACGGGTCACTGGTGGTGGACGAGCGGATCAAGCAGGTGAGGCTGGAACTGGACTTCGCGGCAAGGCACTTGGGGGGTACTCAATAGGGTCCTTTTGAGCGCGGGTCGGCATCATCCAGCCTGTCCGGCGTTTGAGGACGAGGCCCTTTCGGGGCCGAAGCGGGGGTCTGGGGGCGCAGCCCCCAGCAACGCCCGCTTCGGCACAGGGCACCCGTCACGCACCGTCACGTCCCGGCCCGCTCCCGAGGCCGCCGCCCCAGCAACTCCGCCAGCCCCCGCCGGGTAGCCGCAAGCACCACCCGGTCCGAGCCCCGCAGGACATACGTGTCGGGGAGGTCCCACACCAGCCCCGACCGCCGTACGTCCTCCGACGCGTCCCGGTTCGCCGTGTCCAGTGCCAGCACCCGCCACGACCCGGCGCGGAACGCCTCGGCCATCGTCTTCCCCTCCAGCTGGGGATGCCCGCCCACGGTCATCGCCGCGAACAGCAGCACCCGCCGCTCGACGGGGATCGCGCCCAGGATCTGCCGCCCCATCATCGCCCCGGCGAACGCGGGCGCGGCCAGATGGGAGACGCTCCGGCTCCGGGTGAGGGCACCGGGGTGGGCGGCGCGCAGGGTGCGGTACACGGCGGTCGCGAAGTCGTCGTCGTACAGCCGGAGTACGACGCGCAGATCGGACCGTACGGAGCGGGCGTACAGCACGGCTTCGAGGTTGGTGGTGTCGGAGCTGGTGACCGCGAGCAGTGCGTGCGCGCGGTGGATCTTGGCGGACTCCAGGACGCCTTCCTGGGTGACGTCCCCGAGGATCACCGGCACCCGCAGCCGGCGCGCGACCGCGAGGCCGCGTGCCTCGGGGTCGGCCTCGACGCACACCACGGGGATGTTGAGTTCGCGCAGCCGGGTCAGCACCCGGGTGCCGATTTTGCCGAGCCCGAGCAGCACCACATGCCCGCCGAGCCCACGCGGCGGCTTGCGCAGCCCGGACGCCGTACGGAACGTGCCGAGGGCCTCCAGGACCGCGGCCAGCAGCACCGGCAGCATCAGCAACCCGACGAGACCGGACAGGAGTTGAAGGATCTGCCGGCCCAGCGGCGCCCCGATCGCGGGGTCGTCGATCGCGAAGAGATCGAGCAACGTCAGATAGAAGGCCCGCACAGGATGGATACCGGTCACCAGCCACAGCGAGACGGCGAGCCCGATCACGCACGCCACCATGCCCGCCAGCGACCAGCGCAGCCGCCGCGAGAAGAGGGAGGAGAAGGCCGGTACGACACCGCCCCCGCGGCCGGCCGTAAGTTGGGGTCCGGCGTACGACACCTGTTCCAGGACGATGGTGCCGCGTCCGGTGGCCGAGGCGACGGCCGCCGCGTCGGGCAGCAGGCGCGGTCCCTGTTCGCCCATGCCCTCGGAGC
>NZ_JAWOAI010000107.1:0-22820 GCF_033194735.1 Streptomyces sp. W16 | reverse complement strand
GTGGAACGCGGCCAGCGCCTCCGGACCCTCGGCGGAGCGCAGCGCCTCGTATCCCTCCAGGGCGAGGTCGCGCCGGGCCCGGGCGACTCGTGCCTGTTCCGCCTCGGGCGCGTCGGCCGGGATCACGGTGACGGCGGCGTACGTCTCCGGGTCGGTGAGGTACCGGGGCGGCATTGTGAGCACCGCGTCGCCCGCCTCGGGCAGCCCGCTGTTCTGCATGAGGACCGTGATGCGCAGATCGCCCTCGTTGACGAGCCGGTGGATGGTGCCCGGCGTGAACCAGGCCACCGTCCCGGCCGCGAGCGGCGTCACCTCGTACCCGGACGTGGTGAGCGTCTGCACCGCACCGTGCCCGCCGGTGACGACGTATCCCTCCGAACACGTCAGGTGCATATGGGGAGTTCCGCCGCACACTCCGTTGTCAGCGTCAGCGGGCCAGTCGTAGACCGACAGATGCGAGACGGCGACCCCGCCCGGCAGTCCGCCGAATCCCTCTGCGCTCACCACGGCCGCGCCTCCAGGTACTTGGCGATCTCCTCCCGCTCCCACGCGCCGTCGGCCACGACGATCCGGTAGCGCCGGGTGAGCGTGTCGCCGGGGTCGAGCACCAGCTCGTCGTAGAAGGCGTAGGACGGGGCGATCCCCGCGAACGGCTCGTTGCGTACGAACCAGTGGGCGGGGTGGGTGCCCTGGGCGCCGGTCTGATCGTTCTCGGGAGCGTGCGCGAAGACGATCGTCGCGTGGCCGTCGGTGCCGTCGTGCTCTCCGGAGACGGCGAGCCAGGGGCCCTGGGAGCCCATCAGCCCGGGGCCCTCGCCGTCGGGGCCGATGATGCGGCCGTCGCGGAAGGCGCGCGGACCGCGCCAGAACAGGCCGGTGTAGCCCGCCGCCTCGCGCCCGTGGGTGGTCGGGCTGCCGAACAGCAGGGGCTCGTCACGGCGGTTCGTCACGGCGCTCGTCCAGGTCAGCGCCCAGGAACCCGACTCCGCGTCCGTGTCCACATCGTGCACCTCGATCCGGCGCTGCTCGTCGGCCCAGAGTTCACCGCTGTACGGGTGCCAGGTCAGTCGTTCGGCGATGACGAGCCGTTCCGCGCCCGAGTCGGTGTGGATGTCGATCTCGTCGAAGGCGACGTGGGCCATCGACCCGACCCGCTCCGGGAGTTCGAGATATCCCTCGCCGTGAACGTATGTGTTGCCGCCCCACAGGTTCTGGCCCGACAGATGTGAGGCGGTGAACTGCAGGCCCTTGTGCCAGCGGTGGTCGTTGGGCCGGTAGTCCGTGACGATGTTGCCGGCCAGCGTCCTGATCGGGTGGAGGTACGGCTTCGGCGCCTCCCAGGCCACCTCGGGCCGGTAGACGTAGCTGAACAGTTCGACGCCGGTGGTCGGTTCGGTCACCGTGATGCGGTCGCCGTGGGCGTGGACGATACGCAGGCCGGTCATGCCGACACCTCCTCGCGCGCCACGGGCGCCCAGCCGGGGGCGCCGCCGTGCAGCGCCGTGTAATAGGGGTCACCGGGACCGATCTCGCCGGCCCGTACGGTCGTGTCCGTGAACGCCGACTTGTAGAGCGCGGTGATCAGCTCCAGGCTGGTGCGCCCGTCGGTGCCGCTGCTGCGCGGCCGTTCGCCGGCGCGCATGCTGACGACGAGTTCCCGCAGCTGCTCCAGGTGTGAACTCGGCACGTCGGGACCGAAGTTCTGCCAGGCGGCGGCCTCGTCGCCCGAGACGTCCGGGGCAGGGGTGATGCGCCAGTTGTCGTTGCTGTGGCCGTACAGGTGGGTGAGTTCGACGGTGGCGCGCTCGCAGTCGATGCGGATGCGGCTCACCTCGTCCGGGCTCAGGACGCTGTTGACGACGGTCGCCAGCGCGCCGTTCTCGAAGCGGACCAGAGCGGTCGAGACGTCTTCAGTCTCCACGTTGTGGACCAGCCGCCCGGCCATGGCCTTCACCTCGCTCCACGGCCCGAGCAGATCGAGCAGCAGGTCCATCTGGTGGATGCCGTGTCCCATCGCGGGACCGCCGCCCTCGGTCGCCCAGCGCCCGCGCCAGGGCACGGCGTAGTAGGCGGTGTCGCGGTACCAGGTGGTCTGGCAGTGCGCCACGAGCGGCCGGCCCATGGCCTGCTCGGCGAGCAGCTTGCGCACATGCCGGGTGCCCGAGCCGAAGCGGTGCTGGAAGACGATGGAGGCGTAAGGCCCACTGGCCGTCCCCTTTGCCGGGCCCTCCTCGTCCTCCACGGCGTCGAAGTCGGCCAGCGTGGGCACCGGCGGCTTCTCGCACCAGACCCAGGCGCCGGCCCGCAGCGCGGCGACGGTCTGCGCGCGGTGCAGGGTGGGCGGGGTGCAGATGGTGACGAGATCGGGCCGCTGTTCCCGGAGCATCTGCTCCAGGTCGGTGTAGGCGTGCGGGATCCCGGCCTCGGCGCAGAAGGACTCGACCGCGGTGGCATCGATGTCAACGGCCGCGACGACCTCGGTCTCGCCCTCCTCGGCGAGCCGGGCGAGCGCGGGGAAATGGGAGCCACGGCCGATGGCACCGGCGCCGACCACGGCGGCCCTGATGCGTCGGCCGGTGAGCGGCGGCAAGGGCTGGAACGCCCCGGGGTTGGTGACTGGTGTGGACATGGGCGTGATCAGCACTCCTCCGGAGACAGCGAGCGCGTCCAGCAAGCGCTTTCCTCCGCTGCAACGTATGCGCCGCCCCCGCGCCTGGTCAACACCGCGAACCCGGAGTCGTCGGACCACTCGTGAAACCTCTGTGTGCTCAGTCGCCCGACCGCCCGCGAACCCGTGCGCCCGGAGTCACTCGACGGCCGTGAAACCCCTGTGTCGGGCCTGTCACACCGGGACGCTACGCTGCCCCTCACACACACTCGATCACCGTGCGCGGCGTTTTGGTGTGTCCTTTGCCCCTTCGCGAGCAGCACTTGGACTCCGTAACTCCATGTCTTGGTTTGAATCCCTCATCCTCGGACTCGTCCAGGGGCTGACCGAGTTCCTGCCCGTGTCGTCCAGTGCGCATCTGCGGCTGACGGCGGCCTTCGCCGGCTGGAAGGACCCGGGCGCGGCCTTCACGGCGATCACCCAGCTCGGCACGGAGGCGGCGGTGCTGATCTACTTCCGCCAGGATGTCGGGCGGATTCTCGCCGCGTGGTTCCGGTCGCTCACGAACAAGGAGATGCGGCGCGACCACGACGCCCAGATGGGCTGGCTGGTGATCGTCGGCTCCATCCCGATCGGCGTGCTCGGGATCACGCTCAAGGACCAGATCGAGGGACCCTTCCGGGATCTGCGGATCACCGCCACGATGCTGATCGTCGTGGGCATCGTCATCGGCGTCGCCGACCGCCTCGCGGCCCGCGACGAGACGGGCGGCCGGCACCGGGCACCCAAGCAGCGCAAGACACTTGTGGACCTGAACGCCAAGGACGGCCTGCTGTACGGCCTCTGCCAGGCGATGGCGCTGGTCCCGGGCGTCTCCCGCTCGGGCGCGACGATCAGCGGCGGCCTGTTCATGGGCTACACCCGTGAGGCGGCGGCCCGTTACTCCTTCCTCCTCGCCATGCCGGCCGTACTGGCCTCGGGCGCCTTCGAGTTGAAGGACGCGGCCGAGGAGGGACACATCGCGTGGGGTCCGACGATGTTCGCGACGGTGATCGCGTTCGCGGTCGGATACGCGGTCATCGCCTGGTTCATGAAGTTCATCTCGCACAAGAGCTTCATGCCGTTCGTCTACTACCGCATCGCCCTCGGCATCGCCATCATCGCGCTGGTCACGGCGGGCGCACTGAGCCCGCACGCGGCGGAATCGGCGGGCTGAGCTACCTCTCGGGCAGCGCGAGGGCCCAGGGCTCGGGCGTGATCCCGACGCCGTTGGCGACGTAGGCGATGGTGCGGTACCACCCGGCCAGTACGAGGAGTTCGAGGGCCTCGGGTTCATCGAGGTGCTCCCGCAAGCCGGACCAGACGGGGTCGCTGAGCCGTGCGCCGGCGTCGAGTTCGTCGACGGCCCGGAGCAGCGCGGACTGCCGTGGCGACCAGACCGGGTCGTCCGGGGTGCCGGTCGCGGTCAAGGTGACCTGCTCCGGGGTGAGTCGGGCGGTCTCGGCGTACGCCGCCATGTGGACGCCCCACTCGTAGGCGCAGCCGGCGCGGGCGCAGACGCGGGCGATCACGAGTTCGCGGTCGGCGGCGCCCAGGCGGCCGTGGACGAGCAGCCCGGCGCCCAACGCCCGCATGCGGGAGGCGAGTTCGGGGTGGCGTTCGAGGACCTTGAAGAGCATGAGGGGTTCGTGGGTGACACCGGGCGGCATCCAGCGGTGCAGGGCTCGGTCGGTGTCGGGGGTGTAGGGCGGAGTGACTCCTTCGATGCGCTGGTTCATGTGCACCGACTCTTGCGCTTCTGAAATCGAAGCGCAAGAGTGAGTCAGGAGATCGCCACGAGTCGGGCGAGGAGGCCCTGTTGGAACCCATCCCCACTCCCGGTCGCCCCGTGCGCGGATCGGACACCGGGCGTCCCGTCATGGCCGCGCTCGACCTCCTCGGGCGGCGCTGGACGCTCCGCGTGATCTGGGAACTCCACCGCCACCCCGCCCCGATCGGTTTCCGCGACCTGCAACGGCACTGCGACGCCATGTCCTCCAGCGTCCTGTCCACCCGTCTCACGGAGCTGCGCGAGGCGGACATCGCGGGACAGACGCCCGACGGGGCGTGGCGGCTGACTCCGCTCGGCGCGGACCTGGTGACGGCGATGGGGCCGTTGCTGGACTGGTCGCGGATGTGGGCCGAGCGGCGGGCGTGAGCCAACTCGTGGCGTCGGCCGCCCGGTTCACGGCATCGGGCACCCGGCGCGCGGCGCCCGTGACCAAGCCCATACGGTCTGAGTAGCCGTCCGGTAGCGCAGTGTCAGTCCTTGCCCCTAGGCTGTTGCGCATGTCCCCCGATTTCGTGGCCCCTGGTTCCGTGCGGTCTGCTTACGAGGTGAACGAGCAGATCCGGGCGCTCTGGCTGCGTGCGGGCGGATCGCTCTCCACCCAGGAGCGGGAGGAATACGAGCTGTTGGTGATCGAGTGGGCCGCGGCGATACGCGACGAGGTCATCGAGGCCGCCTGACCGGCCACACCTGTCGCGTTCGGTCGTAGAACCGACGGCCCGGCACTCACCGTCCGCCCGAAACCCGCAAGACCGTGCCCGTCGTGTACGACGCGTCCGGTGACATCAGCCAGGCGATGGCCGCGGCGATCTCCTCGGGCTGCCCGGGGCGGCGCAGCGGAATCGATGTCGACACGCGTCGGGCCCAGTCGGAATCCGGGGCCGGGTCGCCCATTCTCGCGTGGATCCCGGTGTCGACGATGCCGGGCGCAACCGCGTTGACGCGGATGCCGTCAGGGCCGAGTTCCTTGGCCAGGCCCATGGTGAGGGTGTCCACGGCGGCCTTCGTCGCGGCGTAGTGGACGTAGTCCCCGGGGCTGCCGAGCGTGGCGGCGGACGACGACACGTTCACGATCACGCCGTTGCCCCGGGCCGTCATGACCTGCGCGGCGCGGCGTGAACACAGCAGTGTGCCCAGCAGGTTGACCTCGACGACCTGACGCAGGTCGGCGGTGTCGATGTCCGCGAGCCGGCCGAAGGGGCCGGTCACCCCGGCGTTGTTCACCAGCCCGGTGACGGGCCCGAGTTGTTGCTCCGCCGAGGTGAACAGCCGCTCGACGTCCGCCTCCACGGACGTGTCCGCGCCCACGCACACGGCTCGAACCCCGGACTGCCTTACCCTGTGCGCCACTTGCTCGGCCGCCTTCGCGTCCCGGAGGTACCCCACGACCACGTCGTGCCCGTCCTCCGCGAGCCGCACGCAGGTCGCGGCGCCGATTCCCCGGCTGCCTCCGGTGACGACCGTGACGAGACGTTTCATGCGCACTTCCCTTCAAGGGTGGGCTGGTTCAGGTGCTTGGCAAGGCAGTTCAGGAGCTTGACGGGTCCAGTCGGGCGCGGATCAGCGTGTCGAGTCGCCGCCAGGCCGGGGACGAGGCGTTGACCGTGCCCTGGATGAGGGCGGGGATCTCGGAGTCCGCGTCCGGCCCGGGCGGTTCGGCGGGTCCGTAGCGTTCCCGGTGTGCCTGGGCGATGCGGCGGGCGAGGTCGTCGATGCCGAGATCGTCGGGGGCCAGGTCGTGTGCGCGGTCGTAGTCGAGGAAGAGTCGTCGTAGCGCCGGGTCGGCCAATGTCTCGGCCTGGTCGTGGAACAGGGTGATCGCGTGGTCGGGGTGGGTGGCGAACACGAGGATCCACAGGTCGCGTTGCAGATCCACCCAGCGGGGTGTGAACCCCCAGCCGGCCAGGTCCTCCAGGTGGGCACCCACTTCGTCGGGCAGCGGTGACAGGTCCCCCGCGGCGAGCCGGCGCAGCCGGGCCCGGGTGGACCGCAGGCCGTGGATACGGGCGGTGAGGTCTGCGTCGATCTCACGCAGGGCGCGCTGGAACTCCTCGTCGGTCGCCGATCTCAGGTCGCGGATACGGGCCAGGGGGACTCCCGCTTCGGCCAGCGTGCGGATCTTGATCAGGTCGACGGCGTCGTGCGCGCCGTAGCGGCGATATCCGGACGCGTCGCGTTCGGGCTCGGGGAGCAGTCCCTTGGCGTGATAGACGCGGACGGTCTTGACCGACACACCGACGTACCCGGCCAGCTGCCCGATGGTGATCACCCGGCCATCGTCCCACTTGACCCCGCCCCTGGGGCAGGGTCGCAGGATGGTGGCATGACGAACACGGACTTCGACCGGGAGACCCTGCGCGAGCTGGCCGACGAGGGCAACGAGACCGCCCTGGACCGGCTGGCCGACCTCGCCGACGAGGCAGGCGACCTCGGGGAGCTCAGCGAACTGCTGGACGAGGGATCCCAACGTGCCGGCTTCCTCCTCACCCGACGGGCGAGCGCGGCCGGGGACCTGCGCGAGCTGCAACGGATCTCCGACGCCGGATACGAAGAGGCCGCGAACGAGCTGGAACGGCTGCTGAAGGCGCCCGCCGACCGGCATCGGGACTGAGGAAGCCGACCGCGCTCGGCCCTCGGAAGCGCACGACTGTCCGAACACCACCGAATGTTCCCCACGTTGTCCCCGCGTACCCCTTGGCTCGGCACACCGAGTGACCAACACTTGCCCGATGACGCAGCGTGTGGAACTGGCGATCGTGATGGACCGGCTGGCCGTGGACGAAGTGATCACCGAGTACGCGGTGGCGGTGGACGACGGCGACTGGGAGGCGTACCGGAAACTGTTCGCACCGAAAGGGCGGGCCGACTACCGGTCCGCCGGAGGTATCGAGGGGGACGCGGAGGAGATCGCCGGGTGGCTCGCCGAGAGCATGCGGCTGTTCCCCATGCGGCAGCATCTGATCGTCAACCGGCGGATCCGCTTCGGCGCCCTGGACCAGAACACCGACGACACCGCGCGCGTCCGGGCCGACTACGTCAATCCGATGCGCTTCGCCAAGGAAGACGGCGGCGACACCTCCACCGCGCCCGACTTCGTGTGCGGCGGGCGGTACGAGTTCGGGCTGCTGCGGACGTACGACGGCTGGCGGCTGACCGAGGTCGTGGTGGAGGAGAAGTGGCGGCGTCTTCCTGAACGGCGCCCGGAAGCCGTGATCAACTGAGCCGACCGGATCGGCGTCCGCTGTCCGGGATCGTCCGCGACACGCACACTGGAGCCACCAGCGGGTAGGGGGTTCACATGAAGACCGTCGGCGACTGGCTCGTCTCCCCCTGGCGGCGCTCGCTGCTCGCCGTGCTCGCGGGCGCGCTGCCCGTGTTCGCGTTCCCGGCACCGTCGCTGTGGTGGTTCGCCTACGTCGCGCTCGTCCCCTGGATCCTGCTGACCCGCTCGGCGCCCACCGGGCGGCGGGCGGTCTACGACGGCTGGTGTGGCGGGCTCGGGTTCATGCTGGCCGTGCACAGCTGGCTGGTGCCGAGCCTGAGCGTGTTCATCGTGGTCATCGCGGGGCTGCTGGGCGTGCTGTGGGCGCCGTGGGGCTGGCTGGTGCGCCGACTCCTCGGTGGCGTGCCGTCGCCCCGGCGGGGTGCCGCCGCGCTGCTCGTGCTGCCGTCGGGCTGGCTGATGGTCGAACTGGTGCGGTCCTGGCAGGGGTTGGGCGGCCCCTGGGGGCTGCTCGGCTCCACCCAGTGGCAGGTGGAACCGGCGTTGCGGCTCGCCTCGGTCGGCGGGGTGTGGCTGCTGAGCTTCCTGGTGGTGGCCGTCAATGTCGCGGTCGCCGTGCTGGTCGCGGTCCGCGCGGTGCGGGTGCCCGCCGTCGCCGGACTTCTCGTCACCGCCGCCGTGACCTCGGCGGCCTGGGTCTGGTCGCCGCGCCCCGACATCGACGGCCGCGTCCGGATCGCCGTCGTACAGCCCGGAATCATCGACGGCGACGCCAGCGGCGACCGCCGCTTCGACCGCGAGGAGCAGCTCACCCGTCAACTCGTCGGTCAGGACGTCGACTTGATCGCCTGGGGTGAGAGCAGCGTCAGCTTCGACCTCACCAAGCGGCCCGATCTCGCGCGCCGTATCGCGGCCCTCTCCAAGGAGACCGGCGCCGACATCCTGGTCAACGTGGACGCCGAGCGCTCCGACAAGCCCGGCATCTACAAGAGCTCGGTCCTGGTCGGCCCGAAGGGGCTCACCGGCGACCGCTACGACAAGATGCGGCTGGTCCCCTTCGGCGAGTACATCCCGTTCCGCTCACTCCTCGGCTGGGCCACCTCCGTCGGCAAGGCGGCGGGCGTGGACCGCAGGCACGGCACCGAGCAGGTCGTGATGAACGTGGGGCACGGGCTGCGCATCGGCCCGCTGATCTGCTTCGAGACCGCGTTCCCCGACATGAGCCGCCATCTCGCCCAGGACGGCGCCGACGTCCTCCTCGCCCAGTCGTCGACCTCGTCCTTCCAGAACAGCTGGGCCCCCGAACAGCACGCCACCCTGGCCGCCCTGCGCGCCGCCGAGACCGGCCGCCCGATGGTCCACGCCACCCTGACCGGCGTCTCCGCCGTCTACGGCCCGAGCGGCGAACGCATCGGCCCCTGGCTCGGCACGAACGCCAGCACGACCGAGGTCTACGACGTCCCGCTCGCGCACGGTGTCACGCCGTACGTCCGCTACGGCGCCTGGCCGGTGGGTCTGGCCCTGCTGGTGCTCGCCGCGATGTGCGCCGGTGAGGGTGTGCAGGCGCTCAGGCTGCGGCGGACCGGTCCGCAACCGCTCGCACCACCCGCTCGCACAGTTCATGAGTCGCCAGCGCGTCCCGGGCGCTGAGCACCTTCCCCGCCCGTACGGCGTCCAGGAAGGCGAGTACGGCCTGCTCGATGCCGCGCTGCCGGGCCACCGGGACCCAGTCCCCGCGGCGCCGTGTCGTCGGCTGGCCCTTGTGGTCGACGACCTCGGCGAGGTTGACGACCTGACGCTTGGTGTCCTGGCCGGAGACCTCCAGGATCTCTTCCACCGAGCCGCTGAGCCGGTTCATCACACCCAGCGCGGTGAAGCCGTCGCCGGAGAGCTGGAGCACGAGGTGGTGCAGCAGTCCGTCCCGGGTGCGGGCGCGGACGGTCACGTCGTCGACCGGCCCGGGCACCAGGAACCGCAGGGTGTCCACGATGTGGATGAAGTCGTCCAGGATCATCGCGCGCGGCTCCTCCGGGAGCCCGATCCGGTTCTTCTGCATGAGGATCAGCTCGCGCGGGTGGTCGGCGCACTGCGCGTATCCGGGGGCGTAGCGGCGGTTGAAGCCGACCGCGAGCGACACGTTCCGCTCCTCCGCGAGCCGCACCAGGCGCTCGGAGTCGGCGAGTTGGTACGCGAGCGGCTTGTCGACGTACGTCGGTACGCCCGCCGCCAGCAGCCTGGTGACGATCTCGGGGTGCGCGGTGGTGGGCGCGTGCACGAACGCGGCGTCGAGGTCCTGCGCGAGGAGTGCGTCCAGGTCCGTGTGCCGCCGGTCCGCCGGCAGGTGGAGGCCGTCGGCGACGCGGGCGAGGGTGGCGGGGGTGCGGGTCTGCAGATGCAGCTCCACGCCGGGCAGGGCGCCGAGAACCGGCAGATAGGCCTTCTGCGCGATGTCACCGAGTCCGATGCAGCCGACCTTCACGGAGCCTCCCTGGCGCTCGACCGGCGGTACGTTCCCGGAAGCATACGGCGGGGCGATATCCGGTGGTGCGGGCGCACCGGGCGCGCGAAGATGCCTGGATGACGATCGAGCGAAGTGAACCTTCGACCACCGCCGACGAACGCACCATGCTGGACGGCTGGCTCAAGTACCACCGGGACACCCTGGCCTGGAAGTGCGAGGGGCTGACCGACGAACAGCTGAGGACCGCTTCCGTGGAGCCGTCCACGCTGTCGCTCATGGGCCTGGTGCGGCACATGGCGGAGGTGGAGCGGGGCTGGTTCCGCAATGTCATGGCGGACGAGGGAATGGGCCCGATCTACTTCAGCGACGAGGACCCGGACGGCGAGTTCCATCTCACCGAGGCGGACACCTGGGCGGAGGCGTACGCCACCTGGCAGGCCGAGATCGAGGTGGCGAACGAGAACGCGGCCCGGTTCACCCTGGACGACCACTCCCTCGGCAAGCACCGGCGCACCGGTGAGCGCTTCAACCTGCGCTGGATCTACACCCACATGATCGAGGAGTACGCGCGGCACAACGGCCACGCCGACCTGCTCCGGGAGCGGATCGACGGGAGCACCGGCGACTGACGTCACGTCACCCGGGGTGGGCGCGGGCCGTCCGTAAGGGGGCGGAGATCACCCGTGTGGGGCATCATCCGCCCGTCCGCTGCCCCAAACAGGGCCGGAACCAGCAGAGTTGCGCGGGTGCATCGAACGACGACCACCGCAACGCTCCTGGTCACCGTGGCTGTCTCGGCCCTGTCCGGCTGCGTGACCGTCCAGCGGCCACCGGCTCTCGCTCCCCCGGCCCCACCGTCCCAAGCGTCGGTGCCGCGCCCGGACGGCAGCGCGGAGCCACAGGTCGTACAGGCCCCGGCGCGGGAGGCGCTCGAACTCATCGACCCCTCGCACCGTCCGAAACCGGCCCCGCATCCGCCGCACCGCGCACCGGCCCCGCCCCCGCGGGCGGCCCAGGCCCCGGTACCGGTCCCCCGCTCGCACCCGCACCCCCGTCCCCACCCGCACACGAAGCCACACCATCCGCGGCAGCCGGGCGCGGACATCCCCGACGTGGTCAAGTCGGTGCCCAAGAACACGTCCGACGTGTGCGCCCTCGGCCGGAAATACGGCGGCTGGAAGTCGGACAGTCCGCAGTCGATCATCTGCGGGAAGGCGTACGGGCGTTGAGGTCGACCGGACTCTAGGGCCGCTGTCTCGGCGGCCCCCAGTTCCCTTCCCCGGCTGCACCGCCCTCTGTAGCGAGCCGCAGTTCCAGTCGGCCGATCGCGGCCCGCACCCCGTTGCCGTAGCCGTCGTCGGCGAGGGCCGTGCAGGCGTCGCGGGCGCGGCGGAGGTGGGTGCGGGCGGCGTCCGGGCGGTCGAGCTTGACGTAGTCGGCGGCGAGGTTGAGGTGCAGGGAGGGGTAGAAGCCGCGCACCGCGCCCGTCCCCTCCTGGCCCACACCGTCGGTGTCGCCGGCGTCCCGCCCGTCCGTCAGCTCGTCCGCCGCCGACAACGCCCTGAGGTCCCAGGCGAGTTCGTCGGTCGGGTCGTCCTGGGTGTCGGCCAGGTAGTGGGCCAGCGTGCAGCGGTGCAGCGGGTCGCCGTCCTCACCGAGCTCCGCCCACAGTCCGAGCAACCGCTCCCGGGCCTCCTCGCGGTCGCCGCCGTGGTGCAGCATGACGACCTGTCCGATCCGCGTCAGCAGGGCGTCCGGCGCCGCCTGCCCCTGTCGCTCCGCCACCGCGTCCTCCGCACCTCGTCAGCCGTCGTCGGCTGTCCTGGTCGACGCTAACTTGAGGCACTGACAATCCCCGTCAGGCGGCCCCGGACCGGCCCCGGTGGGGTCAGCCCAGGTTCGGGATGCGCCAGTCGATCGCGGTGTGGCCCTGCTTCGCGACGGCCTCGTCGATCTGGGTGAACGGGCGGGAGCCGAAGAACTTCTTGGCGGACAGCGGGGAGGGGTGCGCGCCCTTGACCACCACGTGCCGCTCCTCGTCGATCAGGGGGAGCTTCTTCTGCGCGTAGTTGCCCCACAGGACGAAGACCGCCGGGTCGGGGCGGTCGGCCACCGCGCGGATCACCGCGTCCGTGAACTTCTCCCAGCCCTTGCCCTTGTGGGAGTTGGCCTCGCCCGAGCGGACCGTGAGCACCGCGTTGAGCAGCAGGACGCCCTGCTGGGCCCACGGCATCAGATAGCCGTTGTCCGGGATCGGGAGGTCGAGCTCCTCCTTCATCTCCTTGTAGATGTTCCGGAGGGAGGGCGGGGTCTTCACACCGGGGCGGACCGAGAAGCACAGGCCGTGTCCCTGGCCCTCGCCGTGGTACGGGTCCTGACCGAGAACCAGCACCTTCACCTGGTCGTACGGCGTCGCCTCCAGGGCGGCGAAGACCTCCTCACGCGGAGGGTAGACCGGACCGTTCGCCCGCTCCTCCTCGACGAACTCGGTCAGCTCCTTGAAGTAGGGCTGCTGAAGCTCGTCGCCCAGGACTCCGCGCCAGGACTCGGGGAGCATGGAGATGTCGGTCACGTCAACTTCCTTACCGTGTGCGGCGACTGCGATGTGGAGCGGCCACGAGGTGCGGTCGCTTCCATGTCCCAGAACCTACAGGCGACCACTGACAACCGGTGCCGCAAGCCGGTTCACCAGCTCGTCTTGCGGTACAGCTGCCACATCATCATGATCGTCGACGGGTCGAGGGCCTGTTCCCCGCCGGAGACGTCGTCGCTGGCGGCCACGTACTGCCGGCCCTGCCACAGCGGCAGCAGACGGGTGTCGTCCACCAGGATCTGCTGGGCCTCCTCGAACTCCTTCACCACTTCGGCCCGGTCGGTCTCCCGGCGGGACTCGGGCAGCAGTACGTCGGTGATCTTCGGCGACGGGTAGGGCGTACCGAGCGCGTTCTGCTGCCCCACGAAGGGCGCGATGAAGTTCTCGGCGTCGGGGAAGTCCGGGAACCAGCCCCGCCCGAACACCGGATACTCGCCCTTCTGGTAGCCCGTCACATACGTCTTCCAGGGGCGGCTTTTCAGGGTGATCGTGAAGAGCCCCGAGGCGTCCAGCTGACGCTTGAGTTCCTTGAACTCCAGGGCGGTCTCGGAGCCGTAGCGGTCGCTGGTGTACCAGAAGGTGAGCGGGACGCGGTCGTTGATGCCCGCGCGGGTGAGGATCTTGCGTGCCTTGGGGACGCTGGGGTCGCCGAAGTCGTCGAAGAAGGCGGTGGTGTGGCCGGTGAGGCCCTTCGGGACCATGGAGTAGAGGGGGTCCACGGTGTCGCGGTAGATCTTGTGGGTGATCGCCCCGCGGTCGACGACCTGGGCGACGGCCTTGCGGACGGCGGGGTTCCGGGCCCACCGGTCCTTGGGGTTGAACACCAGGTAGTTGATGTCGGTGCCGGAGCCGTCGACCAGTTGCAGCTCCTTCGAGGGGCGGCCCTGGAGGGTGACGATGTCGTCGGCGGCGAGGCCGCGGTAGGTGACGTCGATCTTCCCGTCCCGCAGCGCCTTCACCATGGTGCCGGAGTCCTGGAAGTAGCGGATCGTCACCGCGCTGTTCCGGCGTTCGGCGAAGCCCTTGTAGTGGTCGTTCGTGACGAGTCGGGCCTGTTTGCCGTCGTCGTAGGACTTCAGTGTGTACGGCCCGGAGCCGAAGACCTTGCCGTCCTTGCGCAGCGAGTGCGCGGGGTAGTCGTCGGGGTCGACGATCGACATGGCCGGGGTGGCGAGCACGAACGGGAAGGTGGCGTCGGGCTTGTTGAGGTGGAAGAGGACCTCGCGGTCACCGGTCACCTGGACGCGGTCGAGGCTGCCCAGCAGGCCGGCGGGTCCGCCCGACACGTTGATCTGTCTGATGCGGTCGATGGAGTGCTTGACGGCCTGGGCGTCGAGGGTGTCCCCGTCGGCGAACTTCATGCCCGCGCGCAGTTCGCAGCGGTACGTCGTGTTCGAACCGTCCGTGAAACCGCAGCTCTTGGCGGCGTCCGGCTCGGGGGTGGTCGCACCGGTCGGGTAGGCCAGCAGCGTCTGGTAGATGTTGCGGAACAGCTCCCACGAGCCGTCCCAGGAGGCGGCCGGGTCGAGCGTGCTGGGGGCGCTGGTGGTGCCGACGACGATGGGTCCCCGGTCGTCCGGATTCCCGTCCGAGAACACCCCGCATCCGGCCACCAGGGATATCGACGTGATCGCCGCGGTTCTCCGCAGGCCTCGGTTCCGGTTTGACACGCGCACGCTCCTCGATCCGCCATACCAAGGGTCGGCAGACCATACCGCAGCGCCCCGGCCGGTTGAGCAAGGTTCGGACAGGGCTCTTGATCAGCGGTTTTATGACGACGTTGTCAGTCCGCTGTGCGCGTTTTCGTACCTCGACACGGGCGCCGGTTCCGTAAAGGAAACAGCAAAGAACCGGCGCCCGGGTCGTCGGGTCAGGCCACTCCGGCGTTCAGGAGGATGCCGCCGTCGACGACGAGGGTCTGGCCGGTGATCCAGTCGGACTGGTCCGACGTGAGGAACGCGGCGGCGCCGCCGATGTCGGAGGGCACACCGAGCCGGGCCAGCGGGTAGGCGGCGGCGGCCTCCGCCTCGCGGCCCTCGTACAGGGCGGCGGCGAACTTGGTCTTCACGACCGCCGGGGCGATCGAGTTGACCCGTACACCCGGCGCGAACTCGTGCGCCAGCTGGAGCGTCAGGTTGACCATCGCGGCCTTGCTGACGCCGTACGCGCCGATGAACGGCGAGGCGGAGATCCCGGCGAGGGAGGCGATGTTGACGATGGCGCCGCCGTTGTCCTTCTGCCAGGCGTGCCAGGTCTTCTGGGCGAAGCCGAGCGCCGAGATGACGTTGGTCTCGAAGACCTTGCGGGCGACGTTCAGGTCGAGGTCGGCGATCGGGCCGAACACCGGGTTCGTACCGGCGTTGTTGACCAGGTGGTCGATCCGGCCGAAGGCCTCCATCGTGCGCTCGACGACGACGGCCTGGTGGGCCTCGTCGTGGGCCTTGCCGGCCACGCCGATGACACGGTCGGCGCCGAGCGTCTCGACGGCCTCCTTGAGGGCGTCCTCGTTGCGGCCGGTGATGCAGACCCGGTCGCCGCGGGCGAGCAGCGCCTCGGCGACGCCGTAGCCGATGCCGCGGCTGGCGCCGGTGATGACGGCGACCTTGCCGGAGAGTGCGGGCAGTTCAGGCTGTTCAGTCATGGTTCCGTGTTCCCGAATTCCCTAGTTGAGCGGTCCGCCGGCGACGTACAGGACCTGGCCGGAGACGAACCCGGCCGCCTCGTCGGTGAAGAAGGCGACGGCGTTGGCGATGTCGTCGGGCTCGCCGACGCGCTGCACCGGGATCTGGGTGGCGGCGGCGGCCTTGAAGTCCTCGAAGCCCATGCCGACGCGGGCGGCGGTCGCGGCGGTCATGTCGGTGGCGATGAAGCCGGGGGCGACGGCGTTGGCCGTGATGCCGAACTTGCCGAGCTCGATGGCGAGGGTCTTGGTGAAGCCCTGCAGACCGGCCTTGGCGGCGGAGTAGTTGGCCTGGCCGCGGTTGCCGAGGGCGGAGGACGAGGAGAGGTTGACGATACGGCCGAAGCCCGCGTCGACCATGTGCTTCTGGACGGCCTTGGTCATCAGGAACGAGCCGCGCAGGTGCACGTTCAGGACGGTGTCCCAGTCGGAGACGCTCATCTTGAAGAGCAGGTTGTCGCGGAGCACGCCCGCGTTGTTGACCAGGATCGTCGGCGCGCCGAGTTCGGCAGCGATGCGCGCGACGGCGGCCTCGACCTGCGCCTCGTCGGAGACGTCGGCGCCGACCGCGAGGGCCTTGCCGCCGGCCGCGGTGATCTTCTCCACGGTGTCCTTGCAGGCGGCCTCGTCGAGGTCGATCACGGCGACCGCACGGCCCTCGGCCGCGAGGCGTACGGCGGTGGCGGCGCCGATGCCCCGCGCCCCGCCGGTGACAATCGCGACCCGCTGCTCAGTGGTGGACATTGCTGGCTCTCCTCGCCCTTGAGAATCTCTCGCCCTGGAAATCTACGGCCCGCCGGTGAGCGACCGCTTAGTACCTTCGGCAGACGTGACGCTAGAAGCCCTGGCACTCGGTGTCAACGTGCGCACGGCCGGGTGTGATTCATTACCTCACCAGCAGGTCGAGCAGGCGCTCCGTCTCGGCCGCCGGATCGACGGTGAGACCGGTGTGCACGGGTCCCGGCTGCACGACGGTGGACCGGGGCGCGATCAGCCAGCGGAACCGCCGCCCGGCGTCGTCCGCCGCCGCCTGCCCGGCCGCCGCACCACCCGCACACACACCTTCCACGGCGCCCAGCGCGGCCCGGATTCCGGCCACGTCGGCCGCCGGGTCGAGAGCGAGCAGCTTCGCCTCGTCCAGATGGGTGCGAGCGCCTACGTAGGACCGGGCGCGGCAGTAGACGAGGACCCCGGCGTTGACGCACTCGCCGCGCTCGACACGCGGTACGACCCGCAGGAGGGCGTACTCGAAGACGTCCCGGGTGTTCGCCTCGCTCGGGCGGATGATGTGGCGCTCGGTCACTGCAGCCCCTTGATGCGCTCGTGGAGGAAGGGCACGCGCGCGAGGAGGGGTGCCACGTACGCCTCACGGAGGAGGTCCGGGGTGTCGAAGCCGGGTTCGCCGGTCAGCCAGACGTCCGGGATCTCGGCGGTGACCTCGGCGAGGAGTTCCTCGGTGACCTGGGGGGCGAGTTCGGCGGCGGCCCGCGCGACGTCCGGGGTGAACCGGGCGAGGGCGTGGTCGGCGGCGTCGTAGGGGCGGGCCGCGGAGGTCTGGGCGCCGGGCCAGTTGTGGTGCCAGATCATGGTGGCGCCGTGGTCGATGAGCCACAGGTCGCCGTGCCACATCAGCAGGTTGGGGTTGCGCCAGGACCGGTCGACGTTGTTGACGAGGGCGTCGAACCAGACGATCCGGCCCGCTTCCTCGGGGCTCGCCGTGAAAGCGAGGGGGTCGAAGCCGAGGGCGCCGGACAGGAAGTCCATGCCGAGGTTGGCGCCACCGCTGGACTTCAGCAACTCCTGGACCTGCTGGTCGGGTTCGCCGAGCCCGAGCACCGGGTCGAGGTCGAGGGTCACCATGCGCGGCACGCGGAAGCCCAGCCGGCGGGCCAGTTCCCCCACGACGACCTCGGCGACGAGCGTCTTGCGGCCCTGCCCCGCGCCGCTGAACTTCATGACGTACGGCGCGAAGTCGTCGCCCTCGACGAGCCCTGGCAGCGAGCCGCCCTCCCGCAGGGGCGTGATGTAGCGGGTCGCGATGACTTCCTTGAGCACTTTCCGAGACTCCCTGGCCTTGCCGTCCACAACCGCTTCGGACGCGCCTCCGGCACGGAGTCAGCATTCTATGAGGAGTGAGGGGCGCCCGCTCTCACCAGGACCGGGACAGCGGGCGCCCCCTTTCCGCTCAGCTCACCGGCGGTGCGCGACGCAGTGGACGGAGTTCTCCACCGCGGCGGCCATGGCCTGCTGGCCCTGGGCGTTGGGGTGGGCGGGCGCGGCCGGCGCCGCCGCGACCAGGGGTTCGATCCAGCGCTCGCCGGCCGGCTTGCACATGTCGTGTCCCACCGTCGGGGTGTAGGTGTCGACGTAGGCCGCTCCGTGCGCCGACGCCTGGCCGGCGATCATCGCGTTGAGCTTCTTCTCGGTGTCCCGCAGATAGGCGAAGTCACCGGCCGCGAGCGGTACGGCGGAGCTGGTGCAGCCGACTCCGTCGTCCGGGAACAGGTCGGGATAGCCGACCACCACGACCTTGGCCCGAGGAGCGCGCTCGTGGACGGCGTCCAGGGCCGCGGCGATCTTGGGAGCGGTGTCGTCGACGCGCTGCGCCAGCCGGTCGGTGCCGTCGCTCGTGAAGAAGGTCTGGCACGGATTGCCGGCCGGGTTCTTGGACGTCAGTCCGGCGCAGGTGGCCAGATCGCCGGAGAAGCCGATGTCATTGCCGCCGATGGTCAGGGTGACCACGTCCGTGTCCGCGCCGAGTGCGTCCAGTTGCGGCGCCTTCGTGCCCTGGGGGCCGGCCAGGGCCGTCGTGGTGGCACCGGAACAGCTGACGTCGGTCAGCTGCCAGTTCCGCGCTGCCGCGAGGAGCGACGGATAGTTCTGGTCGGACCGGGCGCACGTGGAGTCGACCTGGGTCGGTATGCCGGGGCCGGAGGCGTACGAGTCGCCGAGCGCGACGTAGTTCACGGTGCGCGCGGTGTGCACCGAGGCACTCGCCGCCGTCGCCCCCGCGATGGACAGGGCCATCGCGCAACCCGTCACGGTGGCGCCGCGCAGCAGGCTGCGCCGGCCGGGAGATCTCTTGCTCTGCTCGTTCAAGTCCATCCATTCGTCGGGCCCCCGCCCCCCGACACCCGTCGGGCCGGGGGCGTAGTGCTGGCGGGACTTGAAACGGCGCACGGACCAAGGAGGTTCACTCATGCGCTTCACTGAGTGCGTGTTCAGGCCTTATGCAGGGCCGACAGCGAAACGACAGCGACGTTTTACGCCTAGCTGATCTCGATAAGGCCAAGCTCTCGACACCGTCTGAACGACGGTCATCCGGATCCCGTACCCCTTTGCACACCCACAAATGCTTTCTTATGGAAGGAACGTCAGCATGACCAGCGATTCGTTCGAACCCGTTATGGCGCCCTCCCGTCGCACCGCGTTGGCGGCGGTCGGCGCGGCGGGACTCGCCGTCGCGCTGACCGCGTGCTCGTCGAGCGACGACTCGTCGTCGGACTCCTCGGACACCTCGGGCTCCACCACCACTGCCGGCGCGTCCACCGCCCAGGGTGACGCCGGTGGCACCGAACTGGCGAAGACCACCGACATCCCCGAGGGCGGCGGCAAGATCTTCGCCAGCCAGGGCGTCGTGGTCACCCAGCCGACGGCGGGCACCTACAAGGCGTTCTCGTCGAAGTGCACCCACCAGGGCTGCGCCGTGACCACCATCACCAACGGCGTCATCGGCTGCCCGTGCCACAAGAGCGAGTTCTCCATCACCGACGGCAGTGTGAAGCAGGGTCCCGCGACCCAGGCGCTGCCCGCCGAGCAGATCACCGTGACCGGGGAATCCATCACACTGGCGTGACCGCCGGCCTTCCCGCTGATGTGACGGTCAGCCGCGACCCGCTCCGCGCGGTCGCTTGAAGCAGCCCAGCACCTCGTCCGTGGTCGCGACCGTAGCGACCAATGCGAGGGTGTTGCGGATCATCGCGGGGGTGTACTCCGAGGGCACCCCCGCGATGGCGTCCTTGGGTACGACGACGGTGTAGCCGCGGTTGACGGCGTCGAACACCGCGTTGGGGATCGCCACGTTGGCCGAGACGCCGGTGACGATCAGTGTGCGGCAGCCCAAGTTGCGTAGCAGCGCGTCGACTTCGGTGCCCTGGATCGGTGACAGACCGTGCAGCCGTCGTACGACGAAGTCCTCCTCGGCGACCTCGATCGGGGGTGCCACGCGCACCGCCGTGGTGCCCGACAGCTGCTGGACGGGCAGGCGTTCGGCGGCGCGGAACAGCCGGGCGTTGTGGTTCGCGCCCCGGCCGTCGGGGCGGCGTTCGGCGATCGCGTGGATCACCTGGACCCCGCTCTCGTGCGCGGCGGCGACCAGCCGGGCGACGTTGGCGAGCGCGCCCGACGAGCGTGCCGCGAGGGCGAGTTCGGGCAGCGCGCTGTCCGGACCGACCACGCCCTGTTGACATTCGACGGTCAGCAGGACAGTGCTCACCGTGTCGAGGATCTCACTGAGTTGTGCGTGCGACGGCATGGCGCTCCCTTGTCGTCGACGGCCGGGGCGGGTGACAGTAACGAGCATCGCGTGCGTACGGAAGACGGCCGACGCCCCATCCGGCCAGTTTTCCTGACACATCGTCAGAGGCGGCTGCCCGCCGCTCGTTCCGTAGCCGAAGGGGATCGCATGACCGCCACTCAGCGCCGAGGCCGGAAGATCATGATGACACCCGAGGAGCTGGACGAGTTCCTCACCGCCGAGCGCACCTGCCGGGTCGCGACCGCTTCCGCCGACGGGGCCCCGCATGTCAGCCCGCTCTGGTTCGCCTGGGACGGCACCTCGTTCTGGCTGTACTCGATCACCCGCAGCAAGCGCTGGGCCGATCTGCGCCGCGACCCGCGCGTCGCCGTGGTCGTCGACGGCGGGCACGCCTACGACGAGTTGCGGGGCGTCGAGCTGTCCGGGACCGTCGAGTTCGTGGGCGAGTCCCCGCGCACGGGTGAGCCTTATCCCGAACTCGTCGCGGTGGAGAAGCTGTTCGCGCAGAAGAACTTCGGCCTGGACGCGATGCCGTACGACGGCCGGCACGCGTGGATACGGCTGACGCCGGACACGGTCACGTCCTGGGACTTCCGCAAGTTGGCGGCGCTGTAGGCGAGTTGCCTTCGGGCGGGCTTCAGGCGACCGTCTCGGCCGCCGCCCGCAGCGCCTCGACCGCCGCACGGATGGAGGGGCGGCGGTCGGCGTCCGCGCGCCAGACGACGTAGACATGGCGGCGCACCCGCTGCTTCAGCGGGACGGTGACGACTCCGGCGGGCATCGGGCTGCGGCCCAGCAGGGGTGCGACGCAGACGCCCAACCCGGCGGCCACCAGCCCCAGTTGGGTGTGTGTCTCGGCGGCACGGTGGCCGATGATCGGCTCGATGCCCCGGGAGCGCAGGGTGAACATCAGCCACTCGTGACAGAACTCGCCCTCGCCCCAGGTGATCCACTCGTCCTCGGCGAACTCCCCGAGGTCCACCTCGTCGCGGCCCGCCAGCGGATGCCCGACCGGCATCGCCACATCGGCGGGGTCGTCCAGGATCGGCGCCTTGACCAGGCCGTCGGGCAGTGGCATCGGCTTGTTGTACCAGTCGAGGACGACCGCGAGGTCGAGAAAACCGCGCACGACGCCCGCGATGCCGTTCTCCGGTTCCAGTTCGGTGGAGCGGACGCGCAGCGCGGGATGCCGGGCGCGCAGCGCGGCGAGTGCGGTCGGGAAGAGGCCGCGGGCGGCGGTCGGGAACGCAGAGAGCCGCAACTCGCCCACGACCTGGCCGCGTTGGGCCTCCAGGTCGGCCTGGGCCAGCTCCACCTGGGACAGGATCCGGCCCGCGTGCTCGGCGAGCAGCCGGCCGGCGTCGGTGAGCCGCACCCCCCGCCCGTTCTTGGCGAGGAGCTGCTGGCCCACCTCACGCTCCAGCTTGGACATCTGCTGCGACACGGCCGAGGTCGTCACATGCAGCCCCTCGGCCGCACCGCTGACCGAGCCGTGCCGGGCGAGGGCGTCCAGGGTGCGCAGCCGCTCCAGATTCAACATGTAAGCGATACTACGAGATACTGGGCGGGAAGTCTCGCTTGTACTACGAGGTCGGGTCCAGCACGGTTGACCCATGAGCACAGTCGCCACCGCCACGAGCCCGCTCTCCCCGCCCCGCCACCGGACCGCCCTCGACTGGCGGCTGCGCTTCGGGGTCCTCTCCCTCATCTGGGGCTTCAGCTTCCTGTTCATGAAGGTGGGCACGGACGGCTACGCGCCCTTCCAAGTCACCTTCGGGCGGCTGCTGTTCGGGACGGTGGTGCTCGCGGGCGCGATGGCGGTGAAGCGGGAGCGGCTGCCGCGCGGCGTGCGCACCTGGGGCCGGCTGGCGGTGGCCGCGTTCCTGCTCAACGCCCTGCCGTTCTCCCTCTTCGCCTACGCGGAGCTGACGATCCCGTCCACGCTCGCGGGCATCTGCAACGCGACCTCGCCCTTGTGGGGCATGGCGCTGTCCCTGGCCGCCCTCTCCGAGGACCGGCCGACCCGCGTCCGGGTCGCCGGTCTCGGCCTCGGCTTCCTGGGCGTCCTGACGGTCCTCGGCGCCTGGCAGGGCTTCAGCGGCCTGGACGTCAGGGGCACGACGATGGCCCTGCTGGCCTCGCTGAGCTATCCGATCGGCTGGATCTACGTCCGCCGGACGCTGGCGGGCACCAGCACCTCGCATCTCTCCCTCACGGGCGCCCAGTTGCTCCTGGCCACGCTCCAACTGGCCGTGGTCACCCCGCTGTTCACTACCATGCCGACCCGCTTCCCGATCCTGCCCCTGCTGGCGATCGCCGCGCTGGGCACCCTGGGCACGGGCCTCGCCTTCCTCCTCCAGTACGGCATGGTCGCCGAAGTCGGCCCGACCACCGCCCAGATGGTCACCTACTTCATCCCGGTCATCGCCACGGCCGCGGGTGTCGCCCTTCTCGGGGAGTCACTGACCTGGTCGACTCCGGTCGGAGCGGTGATCGTGCTGGCGGGGGCGGCGCTCACGCAGGTGAGGCCGAGGGAGAGGCCGTAGTTCTCTACGCGTAGCCACGCACCGGTGTCGGGCCGCAGGCGGAGGCGATCGACTGTGCCAGTGGCCCGGTCTCGTCGGCCGTCAGGGTCGAGACGGTGATCCGGATGCCGGGCGGTGCGCTCATCCGGAAGCGGGCGCCGGGCGCGACGGCCCAGCCGGCGTGGAGGAGGCGGGAGACCGCACCGGTCTCGTCCGGTACCGGGATCCACACGTTGAGGCCGCTGCGGCCGTACGCCGTGACCCCGTGGTCGGCGAGCGCGGCGATCAGCGCGTCCCGACGACGGCCGTAGGCGGCGGCCACCGCCGGGGTGTCCACCGCGCCGTCGGCCCACAGCCGGGCCACG
>NZ_JAWOAI010000106.1:0-22866 GCF_033194735.1 Streptomyces sp. W16 | reverse complement strand
GGCGAGGTGCTGTGCGGCGACTCGCCGGATGTCGCCGCGCGCTACGCGGCGGTCTTCGCCCGGCTGATGGCCGAGCTGACCGACGTGACCGTCGTGCCGCCGCTGCCGAATCCGCGCTGGGCGCGCTGGGACCACACGGATCCGGGGCTGTGGCCGGCGATCGGCGTCCTCGACGAGCGGGACCAGAGCGCCGTACCGGCATACGTGGTCGAGACGGCGGAGCGTGCCCGCACCCGCTTGCTGACTTCCGGCCGCCTGCCGTGTGTGCTGGGGCATGCCGACTTCGAGGCGCAGAACCTCCGTTGGCGCGACGGCGAGGTGTGGGCCGTGCACGACTGGGACAGCCTGGCCTGGCAACCGGAGGCGGCACTGGTGGGCGCGGCGTGCGGGACGTTCTCCACCGTGTCGCCGCCGACCCTGGCCCCGGTCGAGAGTTCCGCCGCGTTCCTGACGACGTATCAGGAGCTCCGCGAACGCCGGTTCACCGCGGGGGAGTTGGAGATCGCGTGGGCGGCCAGCCTGTGGCCGGCGCTGCACAACGCCCGCTGGGAGGCTCTGCACGAGGACCCTCCGGTGTGCCTGGACGCGGTCCGGGCGCAGGCGGCGGAGCGGCTGCGGCGGGCGAACGTGTAGTTGGCTGGGCGGGGTTGGGCGGCTGTGCGGGGCGAACGCCGAGCACTGTCCGGCCGGAGAGTCCTAGTACGTACTCCTCTCGACCATGGACCAGAAGCGGTCGATGATCTGGTCGAGGAAGTCGCGGCCGGCCTCGCTCGCGTCGACGGGGGAGTTGCCGCCGGCCCAGCTGAGGGTGGCGAGCATCTGCCCCTGGTAGTCCTGGTGGAGCTCCTTGAGGGAGTCCTCCAGGAGATGCCGGTCCAGGGGCACCATTTTGCCGACCGGCCGTACGTAGGCCTGCCAGCGTGTGGTCACCGCGCTGCGCAGCAACTCCGCGAGTTTGGCGTCGCGTCCGGTCACGCTGATGAAGTCCGGCAGTGAGAGGTCGAGCAGATCAGCGAGCGCGGAGGACTGGCGCTCGGTGCCGCGCCACTCGTCGTTCTCCTCCATCCGCAGATACACCAGGAGTTCGAGCCCGACGGCACGGGCGATGTCCTCCGGCGCGAGGCCACGGGCGAGGCGGTGCTCACGCAGCGTGCGTGGCCTGCCGATGAGTTCACTCGCGGAACACCACAACACGCCCGCGAGCGCGGTGAGTTCGGGACTCGACGGCGCGGTCAGCCCGCGCTCCCAGGCGATGACCAGGTCCGGTGTGACGTAGGGCAGCCCGAACGAGGCACGCATTCCGTACGCGACGTGTTCGGGACCCATGTTGAGAGCGGTCCGGAGCCTGCGGGCGGCGGGGGCGTTGAACGGCGGTGTGGGCGGCGTGGACTGGCTGGGTCGAGCTGGGGGTCGGCGCACGGGGCACAAGTTAGGGGCGCCCGGGTGCGGTGACTACGGTCTGTTCGGCCAGGATTACGGATTGTAGGAATGTACGGATTTGGTCGGCTGGAGGGGATCGGTTGCGGCTGGGGTGGGGGTGGGTGGTGACGGTGAGTGGCGGCCGGGGGGAGTCGGACGGTGGCCGGGGTGCGGTGAATATGCCGTTCTACCTTGCCATTCGCCGGGGCGGCGGGCACTGGCCGAGGGGGTGGGGGTCGTTCGGCCGGGCTCGGGTGTGTGGGCGGGGATCGAAGGGGAGTGCGTTTGTGGTGGGGGTGATGATCGGGTGTGGGGGGAAGTGGGGGGTGGCGGAAACTCGACGGTGGCTTGGGGGGCGGGTCTCCGGGTGGTCGCTTTCTGCGCGGGCCCCCGGTCGGTCGTTCGGCACGCGGCGCGTCAATCAGCCGTGGTGCCGGTGCGGAAGACCCGATTCAGGTGGTGGTCCAGGATCGCGGTCGCGGACTCCGGGCTGCGCTGGCCGACGAGGACGCCGGTGCCGAGTCCCGAGGACATGGCGAGCAGGCCGGCCGCCTCCAGCCGTGGATCCACGCCAGGTTCGAGCAGCGCCATCTCCTGTGCCCGCAGGAGGAGTTGGGTCAGGGCGTCCTCGGCGGCGTCGGGGTTCTTGATGAAGGGCTGGGCCGCGAGCGCTTGGTCGTGCACGGCCAGAACGGCCGGGCGGGGGAGGCGGTCGACGCCCAGACCCGCGCCCGCGACCTGTTCCAGGCCGTCGGGGACCGTCATGGCGAGGCCCTCACATGGAACAACCTCGGCGCCACCCTGCGGGAGGCGGGCCGGGCGGAGAAGGCGGTTGAGGCGTACGAAAAAGCCCTGGAGGGCTTCCGGGAGTTCGACGACTGGTACCGAGTGGGCAGCACCCTCTACAACCTGGCCCGCGCTCACCAGCTCGCCGCCCGCCCCGCCGATGCCCGCACCTGCTACCTCAAGTCCGCCGACGCCTTCACCCGAGCTAACGCCCCCACCGAAGCCGCCCAAGCCCGCACCCGGGCGAATGCCATCACCCCTTAACCGCCCCACCCAAAGCAAACCCCCCACCCAACCGCCGAGCCACCAGCACATACAACAAAATCACCGGCGTCGAATAGACAACAGAAAACGCCGCCAGCTGCCCGTAAGCCACCATCCCCCGGTTCCCGAAGAACTCATTGATGCTCACGCTCGCCGGCATCTGGTCCGGCGTGAGCAGCAGCATGAACGGGACGAAGAAGTTCCCCCACATCATCACGAACGAGAAGACGGTCACCACCGCCACCCCCGGACCCATCAGCGGAAGAACGATCCGCACGAGCGACTGGAACGACGACGCCCCGTCGGTCCACGCCGCCTCCTCCAGTTCCTTCGGTACGCCGTCCATGAAGTTCTTCATCAGCCAGATGGCGAAGGGGAGTTGGGAGGCGGCGAAGAAGAAGATCGTGCCCTGCATGGTGTCGATGAGATTCACCTGTACGAACAACGCGTACACCGGCACCATGATCGCCGTGATCGGCAGGCTCGTCGCGAAGAGGATCGTCAGGAGGAACGGGCGGTTCAGGCGCGAGCGGAAGCGTGACAGCGGATACGCCGCCAGCGCCGAGCACACCACCGTCAGCAGCGTCCCGAAGCCGCACAGGATCAGGCTGTTGAGCAGGGGCGTGAAGGTGATGTCCGAGTTGAGGATCGCGTGGAAGTTGTCCAGGGTCAGGCCGTCGGGGGCCTTCACCTTGAGGTCCGCGTGGGCGTCGAGGGACGACAGGACCACCCAGAGCAGGGGCAGCACGAACGTCGCCGCGACCACCAGTAGCCCCGCGTCCGCCGCCAGGCGTCGGGTCGTGCGGCGGGAGGAGAGGGTGAGCGCCATGGGTCAGACCTCCGTTCGCAGCAGGCGCATGTAGATCACCGAGAAGACCGAGCCGACCAGGAGGAGGAGCAGCGCTACCGCCGTGGCGTAGCCGATCATGCTGTTCTGGAAGGCCTGTTCGTACATGTAGAGGGGGAGGGTCTGGCTCTTGTTTCCCGGGCCGCCTCTCGTCATCACCCAGATCAGGCCGAAGACGGACAGGGTCTGGAGGGTGTTCAGCATCAGGTTCGTGCCGATCGAGCGGCGGATCATCGGCAGCGTGATGTGCCACATGCGGCGCCAGCCGCCCGCGCCGTCGACCTCTGCCGCTTCGGTGATCTCCTGGGGGATTTCGTTCAGGGCCGCTGAGTACACCAGCATCGAGAACGCCGTTCCCCGCCACACGTTCGCGAAGGACACCGCCAGGATCGGGAGCGTGAACAGCCAGTTCTGGGACGGGAGATGGAGCCAGTCCAGGATGGCGTTCAGGGTGCCCTCGCGGCGGAAGAAGGCGTAGAGGAGGAAGCCCGCGACCACCTCCGGGAGGACCCAGGCCGTGATCACGATCGCGCCTGTGAGCGTGCGGACCGGTTTTGAGGCGCGTTGCATGAGTGTCGCGAGCGCCAGGCCGAGGGTGTTCTGGCCGATCAGGGACGACAACACCGTGAACACCAGCGTCAGCCAGACCGCGTTGAGGAATTCCGAGTCCTTGAAGGCCGTACGGAAATTCGCGAAGCCTACGAACGACGAGTGGGCCTGGCCGGTGAGTTGGAGGTCGGTGAAGGCGATGTAGGCGCAGTAGCCGATCGGGACGGCCAGGAAGAGGAGCAGGAGGGTCAGGGCGGGGGAGAGGGGGAGGAGGTGGGTGAGGACGCGGCGGAGGGTGCGGTGGTCGTTGCCGGGGTGTCGGGGGTGTTGCTGGTGCGCGGACTGTTGGGGGGCCGGGCCCGGGGCGGACTTCGTCGCGTCCGGGCCCGCCGCTTGCCGGGGTGCGGTGGTCACTTCTCGGTGACCTGGTTGTCCGTGGCCGACTTGAGCTCGTCGTCGTACGAACTCGCCGCCTTGTCCACCGACATGTCGCCCGTCGTCACGCCCTCCATCGCCTCCTGGATGGCGGTGGAGACCTTCGGGTACGCCGGGTAGGCGGGCCGGTAGTGGGTGCTCGCGACCAGGTCCGTGAAGAACTTGATGCCGGGCTGGGCGTTCGCGTAGGCGGGGTCGGCGGCGACGTCCTTCCGTACGGAGATACCGGAGTTGGCGATGTACCACTTCTCCGCGTTCGCCTTCGTCTGCATCGTCTTGATGAAGTCGAAGGCGAGGTCGGGGTTGCCGGCCTTGGTGGGGATCGCCCAGGTCCAGCCGCCGGACATGCTCACCTTGCCGGGGGCCTGGCCGTTCTGCGTGGGCATGTACGCGAGCCCCAACTCCTTTGACCAGTCCGGCCATTCATGCCCGCTGCCCTTCAACCAGGCCTGGGGCAGCCAGGATCCGTCCAGCGCGATGCCCAACTTTCCCTTGGGGAGCAGTTCACCGGCCACGTAGGTCTGGATGTTGGGGTCGAGGGCGTCCGAGACGTCCGGGCCGAGCTTGTCCTTGTAGACCGTGTGGACGAAGGAGAGCGCGTCCTTGAAACCCTGGCTCCCGGCGATCCACTTCTTCGACGACTTGTCGTAGAGCGGTGTGGTGCCGTCGTTGGTGCCGTAGAGCAGCATCTCGAAGCCCTGCATGGTTGCTGCTTCGCCGGCCGGCTTGCCGGTGTAGACGTTGAGGGGGGTGACGTTCGGGACCTTCTGCTTGATCGTGCGGGCCGCGGCGAGGACGTCGTCCCACGTCTTCGGCTGCCAATTCGCGGGCAGGCCGGCCTTCTTGAAGATCCCCTTGTCGAACCAGAGGCCTCGGGTGTCCGTGCCGTCCGGGACGCCGTACGTCTTTCCGTCCTCGGCCTTGGCGGCGGACTTCGCCGTGTCGATGAACTGGTTCCAGTCCGGCCACTTGGAGAGGTAGGAGTCGAGGGGCTTGAGATAGCCGGACGTGATGTCGCTGTTGATGAGGAACGTGTCCTCGTAGACCAGGTCCGGGGCGGTCTTGGGGGAGCGGAGCATCTGCTGGAGCTTGGTGTAGTACTCCGAGTCCGGGGCCTTGATCGGGACGAGTTCGACCTTCTTGCCGGGGTACTGCTTCTCGAACTGCTTCTTCATGTCGGCGAGGTAGGTGTCCATCACCTTGATGGAGTTGTCCGTCGACTGCTTGAAGGAGATCTTGACGGTGTCGGGGCTGCTGCCGGAACCGCTGCTGCAGGCGGTGAGGGTGGTTGCGGCGAGGGAGAGAGCGGCGAGAGCAACTAGGGGTGTGAGTAGGGCAGTTCGGTGGGGGCGGGCGGCGGTGGGGCGCACGGGCATGACCTCCTACGGGCTCACTACGTTGTGGCCTGGGCGGATGGCTGCCCGGTGAAGGTAAGTGGAGTGGTCTAGTCAGGTCAATGAGTCTGCGAGGGATTGGGCGTGGGCGGCTTCGGTGGGGGCGTTGGCTCGGGTGTAGGCGTCGGCGGATTGGAGGTAGTGGGCGCGGGCCTCGGCGGGGCGGGCGGCTTGCTGGTGGGCGATAGCCAGGTTGGAGAGGGTGCGGCCCGTCTCGTACCAGTTGCCGAACTCTCGGTAGCCCTCAAGGGCCTTCTTGTACGCCTCAATCTGATCCTCCACCCGGCCTGCCTCCCACAGGGCAGCGCCGAGACTGTTCCATGCGATGGCCTCGCCGTGGCGGTCTCCGACGGCCTGGAAGAGGTCGAGGGCGTGGGTGTGGGCGTCGATGGCCTCCTCTACCCGGCCCGCCTCACGCAGGGCGAGGCCGAGGTTGTTGCACGCGATGGCCTCGCGGAGGCGATCCCCGGCCCTCTGGTGCAGGTCGAGGGCGCGGGTGTGGGCGTCGATGGCTTCCGCCGCCCGGCCCGTCTGCCGCAGTGCATTGCCGAGGTTGTTCCACGTGACGGCCTCGCGGGAGTGATTCCCGGTCGCTTGGAAGAGGTCGAGGGCGCGGGTGTGGGCGTCGATGGCCTGCTCCGCCCGGCCCGTTTCCCGGAGGGCGTTGCCGAGACCGTCCCATGCGATGGCCTCGCCCACCTGGGTTCCGGCGCGGTGGGCTGCCTCCTGCGCGACACCACACACTGTGATCCAGTCGTCGAAAGAGCGCCGCCACGTCAGATGCTCTCCCAGACACTGGGACAGCCACACCGCCGTGGCCGCGTACCGCTCCTCCCGCGCCCACTGCACCGCCGCCACCAGCCCCGCCCGTTCCGAGTCCAGCCACGCCAACGCCCCCGCCCGGTCCGCAAACCGCTCCGGCTCCGCCATCCCCGGCAGCCACCGCAACCGGTCATCCGCCGCCTCCGCCCACCGCAGATAGAACTCCAGCACCCGCTCCCGCGCCGCCTCCCCCTCCTCCCACAACCCCGCATCTCCCTCGACCACACTCACCCCGAACGCCCGCACCAAGTCATGCACCCGCCACCGCACATCCGCCCCTCCCGGAACAGGCGTAACAAGGTGGGACGCGGCGAGCTCTTCGAGCAGGGCGAACGTCCGGCCGACGCCGAGGCCTGCCAGTGCGGCGGCCGTTTCACTCCCGACTTCGGCCGTCGGAGCCAGGGCAAGCAGACGCAGCAACCTGGCCTGCTCGGGCGGCAGTTGCCCGTACGCCGCTTCGAAGAGCGGCCGGAGTCCGACAGCCGCCGTCACGTCCTCGGCACCCCGCAACTCGTTCACGAGGGACGCGACGGAACGGTGACGGCGCTTGCGCAGCATGCCGGCGGTGATCCTCAGAGCGAGCGGATGGTGGCCGCAGAGCGTGGCGAGCTCCGACACAGCCTCCGGTTCGCGCGTCGCCCGATCGTCGGCGCGGTCGCTGAGCCGCAAGGACCTGTTGATGAGGTCGGTGGCATCCTCCGTGTTGAGGACGTCGAGGTCGATCAGCTGAGCGTCCAGCTCAGTCAACCGATCCCGAGACGTGACCAGCACCCGGTGATGATCTGTCCCTGGCACAAGCGGCATCACCTGCCCTGCGTCCGACGCATTGTCGAGGACCAGCAGCATCGACCCCCGCTCCTCCGCCAACAGTCGCCGAAACAACCCGTACTGCCCCGCCGCAGTCTGCGGAAGATCCGCCCCCCGTACCCCCATCCCGTCCAGCAGCGCGACCACCGCCTGATCCGCCGTAACCGGATCTTCGTCGTACCCCCGAAAGTCGACGAACAGAGTCCCGCCCGGAAACCACCCGTCCCGCACCGCCCGATGCCCGGCACACAACGCGAGCGACGTTTTCCCGATCCCGCCCAGCCCGGACACCGCGCAGATCACCACCGGCAGCTCGGACTCCGCGGCCGGGTCCAGTACCGGAAACAGCCGCGCCAAGTCCTCGTCCCGCCCGGTGAACCCCGCCGGCACGGCAGGCAACGCGGCCGTAGCCACCGGCACAGGCCCATGCACCGAACCCCGCCCGGAACTACCGTTCCCCGTCCCGCCGTCCGACCTGCTTGGCAACGAACGGCCCGTTGAAGGTGCTCCCCCGAAAGTCGAGGTGGTCCCCTCCGTACGTCGACCCCGTCGACCCCGTCGCCCCCCGATGGGGCCCCTCCTCGGAGTCCTCGACCTCCCTGTCGGAACCCCCGACCCGCCCACCACGGAACGGCCGCAGCTCCCGCAACACCGCCACCGCCGCAGCAGCCGCGTTCTCGGCGGCACGCGGCTGCCAACCCTCCTCGTCCGCAAGGGACTTGCCCGCATCGGCCCGGTCGCTGATTCCCCGGATCACCAGCGCGTCACCGCCGGCGAGGTCGACGGCGCTCACGACTCCCGAGCCCTCCATCTCGATGGCCGCCGCGTCGTTGTAGTGCCTCCGCAGGTGTTCCGCGAGCGCGGACTCGGGTGCGGCCAGGACGACGTCGCCCGCGGCGATCGGCTTCAGGTGGGCATGGGGGTCGTCCCGCAACGCCTCCCGGGCGGCTGCGGTCAGCCGGTGCGACGCCCGCCACGCCTCCGGCCGTACGAGAAAGCCCTCTGGTGTCTCCTTGCCGCCGTGGATGCCGTACACCTTCGTCGCCACCACTACGTCGCCCGGGCCGATGTCGCTCTTCAGGCTTCCGGCGACCCCCACGAACAGCACCGCCTGCGGCTCCAGCCACGTCATCACCCGCTCGGTGAGCGCGGCGGCCGTCAGGTTTCCCTCGCCCATCTCGACCAGGGCGACGGCCCAGGGCGTTCCGGCGAGCCTGCCGACTGCCGCCAGCGTGCCCCGCGGATGCTCCCGCCGCCGTACATCCGTGAGATGGGCGTGCACGGCCTTGTACTCCAGCGGCAGCGCGGTCAGTACCGCGACAGTGGGTGGCAACTCAGGCATCTCAGACACTCCCTTAAGGTACTTCCAAGTCGCCTGCGCAGATGCTGTGTTGGCACCACTGGGGGGAGAGGCGAGGGCAATGCCGGAACGTGACGTCACCGTGGGCCAGTTGCTCCTCGCCGAATACCAGACCGTCAAGGACGAGCAGAAGACCCGTATCGGCTTCCGCGACAACCTCCTCTACGTCACCCTCACCATCGTCGCCGCCGTCATCGCCGCCGCGGCCCAGGCCAAGCAGTCCGAGATGCTGCTCGCGCTGCCGCCGGTGTGTGTCGTGCTCGGCTGGACCTACCTCGTGAACGACGAGAAGATCTCCGCGATCGGGACGTACGTACGGGATGACCTGGGACCCCGGCTCGCCGAACTCGCCCAGGCCGAGGCGGTATTCGCGTGGGAGGCGGCCCACCGTTCCGACACCCGGCGACGCTCCCGCAAGGTCATCCAGGGGGTGATCGATCTGCTGGCGTTCTGCGTCGTCCCGTTCGCCGGGCTCGTCGTCTATTGGGCCGCGGGCCAGACGTCGCCCGGCCTGCTCGCCCTGTCCGTCGTCGAGGCGCTCATCGTCGTCGGCCTCGGCCACCAGGTTCTCAGTTACGCCAGGCCCTTCAACTCGCCCCGCCCGCCTACCCCTTGACCCACCGGTACTGCAACTCGGGCCGTCCCACAGTCCCGTACTGCGGACTACGCGCCGCCCGCCCCGCCTCCACCAGATGCTCCAGGTACCGCCGAGCGGTGATCCGCGAGATTCCGACCGCCTCGGCAACCCCCGCCGCCGTGAGCCCCTCCCCGCAGTCCCGCAGAGCGACCGTCACCTTCTCCAGCGTCGGCGCGCTCAACCCCTTGGGCAGCGCCGCAGGCGAAGGCGCCCGCAACGCGGCCAGCGCCCGGTCGACCTCGTCCTGGCCGCTCGCCTCGCCCGCCGCCGCGTGGAACTCGGCGTAGCGCACCAGCCGGTCCCGCAGTGTGGCGAACGTGAACGGCTTCAGTACGTATTGGACGACCCCCAGCGAGACCCCCTCCCGTACCACCGCCAGGTCCCGCGCCGACGTCACCGCGATCACGTCCGCGTGGTAACCGGCCGCCCGCAGCGACCGTGCGAGTTGCAGTCCGTGCGCGTCCGGCAGATGCAGGTCGAGCAGCAACAGGTCCACCTGCGTACGCTCCAGCGCCCGGCGCGCCTCCGCCCCGGTGTGTGCCTTTCCCACCGCCACGAAGCCCGGCACCCGGCCGACGTACATGACGTGCGCGTCGGCGGCGACGGGGTCGTCCTCCACGATGAGGACGCGGATCGGGTCGGCCGTGGTCATGAGGCACCACCTTCGGAAACAGAACCTCTGGACGTAGGGCCCTTGGAAGACGACGTCCGGACACCGGCCTCGCCCTCCTCCGTCCCCCACAACGGCAACCGCACCTCGAACACCGCCCCGCCTCCCTCCGCCTCCGCCACTGTCAACGTCCCCTCATGCCGGTTCACCGCCTGCCGTACCAACGCCAGCCCCAGGCCCCGGCCGCCCGGCCCCGCCGGCTTCGTCGAGAAGCCCCGTTGGAAGACCGCCTCCGCGTGCGCCGGAGCCACGCCCGTCCCCGTGTCCGCCACCCGCAGTACCAGCGCGGAGCCGGAGCCCGCCGCGTCCGCCTCCGTGCGTGCCGTCACCGTGACTCGCGCCCGCAGGCTTCCCTGTGCCGCGTCCACCGCGTTGTCGATCAGATTCCCGAGGATCGTCACCAAGTCCCGGGCGGAGAGCGAATCCGGCAGCAGGCCGTCGTCCAGGCCGCTGTCCTCCGATACGACCAACTCGACACCCCGCTCGTTGGATTGGGCCGTCTTGCCCAGCAACAGGGCTGCCAACACAGGCTCGTTGACCGCCGAGACGACCTGGTCCGTCAGCGTCTGGGCCAACTCCAACTCGGCCGTCGCGAAGTCCACCGCCTCCTCCGCGCGTCCCAGCTCGATCAGCGAGACGACCGTGTGCAGGCGGTTCGCCGCCTCGTGCGCCTGTGAGCGCAGCGCCTGGGTGAAGCCGCGTTCCGAGTCCAACTCGCCCATCAGGGACTGGAGTTCGGTGACATCGCGGAGGGTCACCACAGTTCCCCGGCGTTCGCCGCCCGATACCGGCGAGGTGTTCACCACCAGCACCCGTGACGCCGTCAGATGCACCTCGTCCACCCGCTCCTCCGACGACAGCAGCGCCCCCGTCAGCGGCGCGGGCAGACCGAGATCCGCCACCGACCGCCCCACCACATCCCCCGTCACCCCGAGCAGTTCGCGCCCGCCGTCGTTCATGAGCGCCACCCGGTACTGCCCGTCGAGCATCAGCAGCCCTTCCCGCACCGCGTGCAGCGCGGCCTGGTGGTAGTCGTGCATATGGCTCAGCTCGGTCGCGTTCATGTTGTGGGTGTGGCGGCGGAGGCGGGCGTTGATGACGTACGTTCCTACGGCACCCAGTGCCAGGGCGCCGGCCGCGACGCCGATCAGGGCCGTCACCTGGTCCTGCACCCGCTGGGTGATCGCCTCGACCCGGATGCCGGCGCTGACCAGGCCGATGATCCGGGTGTGGCCGGTGTCGTAGATGGGGGTGACCGCGCGGACGGACGCGCCGAGGGTGCCGGTGTAGGTCTCGGTGAAGGAGTCGCCCTTCAGGGCCGGTCCGATGTGGCCGAGGAACTTCTTCCCGATCTGGTCCTTGTCCGGGTGGGTCCAGCGGATGCCCTGCGGGTTCATGATCGTGACGAAGTCGACCTGGGTGTCGCGCTGGACGCGGAGGGAGTACGTCTCCAGATGCGCGGTGGGGTCGGACGTACCGATCGCCGCCACCACCGACGGGGAGTCCGCGACCGAGCGGGCCACCGCCGTGGCCTGGCGGCCCGCCGCGTCCTCGGCCTGGCTGCGGTCGCTGACGTAGGTGAACAGCGCGTACCCGGCGACGACGACCGCTATCAGCACCGCCTGCATGCCGAAGAGCTGGCCGGCGAGGCTGCGGGGGCGGGGGACGTGCGGGAAGCGCATGTCGTCAGTGTGCCTCTCCGATCTGGCGCGAACTAAATGAACGTAAGGGTGACCGCCCTCACAAGCCGGGAGATAGTCACCGCAACCCCCGGAAGCAGCCGCCTCCCGGACCGGTCCGCACATCGCTCGGTGCGGATCGCCGTAGAACCCGTAGCACCCGCAGAACCCGTGAATCCCATGAATCCCCGGACGTGAGCCGCACTCGCGGTCCGGGTTCCGCCGGTCGTGAGCCGCACGCCGGATGATGCCGACGACGTCGTCAAGGAGGGCAGCCGTGGCCAGCACGCCCGCATCTGCCGCACCCGCAGCACCGCCCGCGAAGCGGGACCGCACCCACTACCTCTACATCGCGGTGATCGTCGCGGTCGCCCTCGGTATCGCCGTCGGGTTCATCGCGCCGGACTTCGCCAAGGAGCTGAAGCCGCTCGGTACGGGCTTCGTCGCGTTGATCAAGATGATGATCTCGCCGATCATCTTCTGCACGATCGTGCTCGGCGTCGGCTCCGTACGGAAGGCCGCGCAGGTCGGCAAGGTCGGCGGACTCGCGCTCGGCTACTTCATCACCATGTCGTTCGTGGCGCTGGCCATCGGCCTGGTCGTCGGCAACATCATCCACCCGGGCAGCGGGATGCACCTGACCGAGGCCGTCAAGGGCGTCGGACACGACCAGGCGAAGGCAGCCGCCGAGGGGCCGGTCGACTTCCTGCTCGGGATCATCCCGACCACGTTCGTGTCGTCCTTCACCGAGGGCCAGGTCCTCCAGACGCTGCTGATCGCGCTGCTCTCGGGCTTCGCGCTGCAGGCCATGGGCCGGACCGGCGAGCCGGTGCTGCGCGGTGTCGAGTACATCCAGAAGCTGGTCTTCCGCATCCTCGGCATGATCATGTGGGCGGCGCCCGTCGGTGCCTTCGGCGCGATGGCCGCGGTGATCGGCGAGACCGGCATGGACGCGCTCAAGGCGCTGGGCACGATCATGCTCGGCTTCTACGTCACCTGTTTCCTGTTCATCGTGGTCGTGCTCGGCACGCTGACCAAGCTGGTCGCCAAGGTCAGCCTCTTCCAGCTGCTGAAGTACCTCGGCCGGGAGTTCCTGCTGATCGTCTCCACGTCTTCCTCCGAGTCCGCGCTGCCGCGGCTCATCGCGAAGATGGAGCACCTGGGTGTCAGCCGTCCGGTCGTCGGTATCACCGTGCCGACCGGCTACTCCTTCAACCTCGACGGCACGATGATCTACCTGACCATGGCCTCGCTGTTCATCGCCGACGCCATGGACCAGCCGATGAACATCGGCCAGCAGATCGGCCTGCTGCTCTTCATGATGGTCGCCTCCAAGGGCGCGGCCGGTGTCTCCGGCTCCGGTATCGCCGTACTGGCCAGTGGTCTGCAGTCGCACAAGCCGGCCCTGGTCGACGGTGTCGGCCTGATCATCGGCATCGACCGCTTCATGAGCGAGGCCCGCGCGGTCACCAACTTCGCCGGCAACGCCGTCGCCACGCTGCTCATCGGCACCTGGACCGGCGAGGTCGACAAGGAGCGGGTGGACCGGGTCCTCGCGGGTGAACTGCCCTTCGACGAGAAGACGTTGCTCGACGAGGACGGCGACGACCACCTCGACGGCGTGCCCGAGCAGGGCGGCGAGAAGGAACTCGCCAAGGCCTGACCCGCCCCCCCGAGCGGGGCGCCCGGACCCACCTGAACAAGGTCCGGACGCCCCACGGACTCCGGGCGGCTGGGTGTCCCCCCGTCGCTCAGCCGCCCGGTCCTTACAGGGATGTACTGGGGATGTACTAGCGTGCCGTGCCGTGCCGGAAACCTCCGGCGCGGTGCGGCACGTTCGCGTTCGGCGGGAGTCACGGGGGACATGGGTATGAAGATCGACTGGGACCGGCGGCACTGCGCACGGCACGGGCATGTGACGTACGCGCCCGACGAGACGGTGCTGCGGGAGCGGCTGTGCGTCGAGACCAAGTTCGGTACGGCCTGGCGCTGTCTGCGCTGCGGCGACTTCGCGCTCGGTGACCCGCACGGCTCGGGGGCGGCCGAGAACGCCCCGCTGGTGCCGCGCGGGAAGGTGCTGAGGGACCTGTTCATCCTGCGGTTCCTGGCGATCGAGCGGGCCGTGCGCGGGGTGTTCATCGTGCTGGTCGCCGCCGCGGTGTGGAAGTTCAGCAACAGCCAGGACTCGGTGCGCAAGCTCTTCGACGACTATCTGAACGTCTTCCGGCCCGTCTTCAAGCACTTCCACTACGACCTCGACCACTCGCCGGTCGTCGGCTCCATCCAGAAGACCTTCGGCTACAAGCACTCCACGCTGGTCCTGGTCGCCGTACTGCTGCTGGCGTACGCGCTGATCGAACTCGTCGAGGCCGGCGGGCTCTGGTACGCCAAGCGCTGGGCGGAGTATCTGACGGTGGTCGCGACCGCCGCGTTCCTGCCGCTTGAGATCTACGAACTCACCGAGCACATCAGCTGGTTGAAGATCGCCACCCTCGTCCTCAACATCCTCGCCGTTCTCTACATCGCCCTCGCCAAGCGGCTGTTCGGCCTGCGCGGCGGACGCAAGGCCTTCGACGAGGAACGCGAGAGCGCGTCCCTGCTCGAAGTGGAGACGTCCGCCGGGGTCATGGTCTGACACCCTGGTCCACGAGTTCCTCACGTGGCGTCCAGGCGGGTCAGTTCGGCCTGGCTCAGCACCAGGTCCGCCGCCCGTGCCGAGTTCCGGATCGACTCCGGCCGGCTGGCACCCGGAATCGGGATCACGGTCGGCGACTTCGCCAACAGCCAGGCCAGGCAGACCTGTTGGGGGCTGACCCCGTGCTCGCGGGCCACGGAACGGAAGGCGTCGAAGCCGGGTTCGCCGTCCGGGTTCGCAGGGCCGTCCAGGGAGCTGCGGGAGATGCCGCCGAGCGGGCTCCACGGCAGGAAGGCCAGGCCGAGTGCGGCGCACAGCCGTAGCTCCGGCTCGCTGTCCCGTACGGCGGGAGAGTACTGGTTCTGCACGGACACGAGGCGGTCGCCGAGGATCGCGTGGGCCCGGCGGATCAGGCCGGTGTCCGTGTTGGAGATGCCGGCCAGCCGGATCTTGCCCTCGTCGAGCAGTTCGCGCAGGGCGCCCACGGACTCCTCGTAGGGCACCGCGGGGTCGGGCTTGTGCAGCTGGTAGAGGCCGATCGCGTCCACGCCGAGCCGCTTCAGGGAGGCTTCGGCGGCGGCCTTGAGATGGCGTGCGGAACCGGTCACCGTCCAGCTGCCGTCGGCCGGTCTGCCGCGTCCGCCCTTGGTGGTGACCAGCACGTCGGACGTGTCGCCGCCGTAGCTCGCGAGCGCGCGGGCGATCAGCCGTTCGTTGTGACCGGGTTCGGCACCTGGGAGGTGGTAGGAGTCCGCCGTGTCCAGCAGGGTCACGCCCGCGTCCAGCGCGGCGTGCACGGTGGCGAGGGCGCGTTGTTCGTCCGGGCGGCCCGCGAGGGACAGCGGCATCGCGCCGAGTCCTACGGCGCTCACGCGCAGGTCGCCAAGTGTGCGGTACCGCATGTCAGTTGGCCTTTCCCGTGTCGTTTCCCAGGGTCTCGGCGACCGCCTGCGGCAGCCACCGCCGTACGTCACCGAAGGCGAAACCGAGCTGCTCCGCACGGGAGTTGGCCATGCCGTAGCCGCGGGCGAACGCGAACGGGGAGGTCTCGCCCACCTCGACCGTCCGGAAGGCCGTGCTGCCGGAGGGGAGGTGCGCGGCGATCGCCTCGCACAGGTCCTCCGTGGTCAGCAGGCCGTGGGAGGCCGCGTTGACCGGGCCGGTGAAGTCCTGGCCCGCCGCCCAGAGGAGGAAGTCGGCGATCTCGTCGACGTGGATGTAGGTCGCCGGGTGGTTGGTGGCGGGAACCGTGATCGGCTCGTCCGCGCGGATGCGGTCCGCGTAGTGGGTGAGGCGGCCGGTGAAGTCGTCGGCGCCGCCCAGGACATGGGCCACCCGGACGGCCGTGAACGGGAACTCCCCTCCGGCCGCCGCGAAGACGGCCTCCGCCTGCCGCTTGCCCTCGCCGTAGTGCGTGTCGAGGAACTCCGGCTCGTCCCAGGGGAGTTCGAGGTCGACGGGCACGGCGAGCGGATCGACGGCCGCCTCGCTCACGAGCGCGGGCGAGTCCTCGTACTCGTACACCTCGACCGTCGACGTCATGACATAGCGGCCGGTGCGGCCGGTGAACACGCGGCGGGCGATCGCCGCCTGGCGCGGGGTGTAGCAGACCTGGTCGACGACGACGTCGAAGGTGCGCGGGCCGAGCGCGGTGCGCAGCGCGTCCTCGTCGTCGCGGTCGGCGATCAGGTGCGCCACTCCGGCGGGCGGCGCCGACGAGCCGCGGTTGAGGACCGTGACCCGGTCCCCGGCGGCCAGCAGCCGTGCGATCAGCCGCTTGCCGAAGTAGCGGTTCCCGCCGATGACCAGTACCTCTCGCGCCTTTTCCATGACCATAATTCTGCTGGCGTATCCGCGAGGACTGAAGGGGAAGACATGGGAATTCCGGCCGCCGCACCGAAAGAACCACGGCATTCTCGTGCCACCGCCAATGAAACCTCGGTCGCCTTCGACGGGCTGGACCGGGAGATCCTCCAGCTCCTCCAGACCGACGGCCGGATCAAGCTCAGCGAGCTCGGGCGGCGCGTCCGGCTGAGCCCGGCGGCGGTCACGGAGCGGGTGCGGCGACTGGAGGTCGCGGGTGTGATCAGCGGCTACGGCGCCCAGGTGGTCCCGGGCCGGCTCGGTTACGGCATCCAGGCGTTCATCCGGGTCAACCCGCACGGCGGCTACAACCTGAAGCACCCCAGGACCCTGGAGCTGATCGAGCGCCCCGAGATCACCGAGGTGCACCATGTCGTCGGCGAGGACTGCTGGATCCTCAAAGTCGTCGTCCGGGACACCGTCCATCTGGAGGACGTCCTCGAAGCGGTCTCCGTGCTCGGGCGCACCACGACGTCGATCGTGCTGACCTCCCCGGTGGAGCGGAAGCCGCTCTTGCCCTGACGCCGACGTCAAGGATTACCGTCGTGGGCATGCGAATCGGCGAGCTGGCCGCGCGGGCCGGGACCACGACGCGGACTCTCAGGTACTACGAGTCGCGGGGGCTGCTGCCCGCGCGGCGCGGCGGCAACGGGTACCGGACGTACGACGAGGGTGATCTGAAGCTGCTGCGGCAGATCAGGACCTTGCAGGACTTCGGGTTCGACCTGGAGGAGACGCGGCCCTTCGTGGAGTGTCTGCGGGCCGGGCACCCGGAGGGCGACTCGTGCCCGGCGTCGCTCGCGGTCTACCGGCGCAAGCTGGCCGAACTGGATTCCCTGATCGGGGAGTTGCAGGCGGTGCGGGCGGAGATCGGGGTGCGGCTGGCGTCGGCCGACGAGCCACCACCATTGTGCGAACTGGGAGGGCGTGAGCTGTGATCGACATGGCGGGCGTGACGGACGTGACGGACGAGAATTTCGCGGCGGAGGTGATCGGGGCGGAGTTGCCGGTACTGGTGGAGTTCACCGCGGACTGGTGCCCGCCGTGCCGGCAGATGGGACCGGTGCTGCGGGCCCTCGCCGCGGAGGAGGGTGAGCGGCTGAAGGTGGTGCAGCTGAACGTCGATCAGAATCCGGAGACCACGAACGCCTACAAGGTTCTCTCGATGCCCACGTTCATGGTGTTCCGGGACGGTGAGCCGGTGAAGGCCATGGTGGGCGCCCGGCCCAAGCGGCGGCTGCTGGAGGAGCTCTCCGACGTGCTGTGATCCCGCCCGATACGCAAAGAAATCCCCCGAGCAATTGCGCTCGGGGGATTTCTTTGCGTATATTCAATGGTTCGCGACTTCACGGGAATTGAGTCGCAAAGAGGCTCAGTGAGCACAGTATATAGGTCCGGGAGTGGAATTGTCAAACAGCGATGAAATTCACGGTGAGCAGGAATTCATCGACGGTCTGTACGCACGCGTGGACGCGCTGCGCGGCGCCACCGAGGACTCCGTCACGGACGCGCTCGGGCAGGGCAACACGCCCATGCAGGCCCGGCTGGAGCGGGACATCCTGGTCGCCGAGCGCTCGGGGCTGCTCGCCGCGCTGAACGCCGTGGACGGCTCGCTCTGCTTCGGCCGGATCGACCTGACCTCCGGAGTCCGGCACCACATCGGCCGTATCGGCATCCGTGCCGACGACGCCGACCTCACCCCCATCCTGATCGACTGGCGGGCCGATGTCGCCCGCCCCTTCTACCTCGCCACCGGCCACACCCCGATGGGCCTGCGCCGCCGCCGGCACCTCACCACCGACGGCCGCCGAGTCACCGCCCTGCACGACGAGATCCTCGACCTCGGGGACGCCACCCGCACCGGCCACGAGGACCCCAGCGGCGACGCCGTGCTGCTCGCCGCGCTCAACTCGGCGCGCACCGGCCGGATGAGCGACATCGTGCAGACCATCCAGGCCGAACAGGACGAGATCATCCGGGCGCCCCATCGCGGAGTGCTCGTCGTCGAGGGCGGCCCAGGCACCGGCAAGACCGCCGTCGCGCTGCACCGGGCCGCGTATCTCCTCTACGAACACCGGGAGTTGCTCGCCAAGCGGGCCGTCCTGATCGTCGGCCCCAACCCCGCCTTCCTCGGCTACATCGGCGAGGTGCTGCCCTCCCTCGGGGAGACCGGCGTGCTCCTCGCGACGGTCGGCGAACTCTTCCCCGGCGTGAAGGCGACGGCCACCGACAGCCGGGCGGCGGCGGCCGTGAAGGGCCGCGCCGACATGGCGGGCGTCCTCGCCGCCGTCGTACGCGACTGGCAGTCGCTGCCCGACCCGGTGATCGCGATCGAGCACGACCGCGAGATCCTCATGCTCGACGACGGCCTGGTACGGATGGCCCGCGACCGCACCCGCGAGGCCCAACTCCCGCACAACGCGGCCCGGGAGCACTTCGAGGGGCACATCCTCAACACGCTCACCGAGATGGTCGCCGAACGCATCGGCACCGACCCCTTCGACGGCAGCAACCTGCTCGACCCCAGCGACATCACCCAGATCCGCGACGAACTCGCCGAGAACCCCGAAGTCTGGGCCGCCATCGACCAGTTGTGGCCGCGGCTGACCCCGCAGTACCTCGTCGCGGACTTCCTCGCCGACCCGGTGGGCTACGTCTCCGACGACGACGCGGACGCCATCCGCCGCCCGGTGACCCGGGCGTGGACCGTGGCGGACGTACCGCTGCTCGACGAGGCCGCGGAACTCCTCGGCCGCGACGACCGGGTACGGCGGGCGCGGGTCCAGCGCGAGCGCGAGGAGCAAGTGTCGTTCGCACAGGGCGTGTTGGACGTGTCCTTCGCCTCCCGGACGTTCGAGTTCGAGGACAAGGAGGAGGGTGACCCCGAGGGCTCCGAGGTGCTGTCCGCGCACGACATCATCGACGCCGAACGCTTCGCCGAGCGGCACGAGGAGGAGGACCACCGCAGCGCCGCCGAGCGCGCGGCGGCCGACCGCACCTGGGCGTTCGGCCACATCATCGTCGACGAGGCGCAGGAACTCTCCCCGATGGCCTGGCGGTTGCTGATGCGGCGCAGCCCGACCCGCTCGATGACCCTCGTCGGCGACCCGGCCCAGACGGCGGAGGCGGCCGGCGTCGGCTCCTGGTCGGAGATCCTCGCCCCCTACGTCGAGGACCGCTTCACCCACACCCGCCTCGGCGTCAACTACCGCACCCCCGCCGAGATCATGGACCTCGCGGCGGCCGTCGTCCGCGCCGAGAAGCCCGACTTCGAACCGCCGAGTTCGGTACGGGCCACTGGCGTGCGGCCTTGGGTGCGGGCCACCGACGATCTGCCGGGTGCGGTCGCCAAAGCCGTCGGCGAACTCACCCCGGCCGAAGGCCGCCTCGCCGTCATCGCCCCGCGTGACCTGCACCGGCGGCTGGCCGCGCGGCTGGACGGAGTGACGGCGGGCGCTGAGCCGGATCTGACGCGGAGCGTCGTTCTCCTCACCCCGCGGCAGGCCAAGGGGCTGGAGTTCGACTCCGTGCTCGTCGTAGAGCCCGGTCGGTACGGCACGAGTGACCTGTATGTGGCGTTGACCCGGGCCACTCAGCGGCTCGGGGTGCTGCACACGGGGGCGCTGCCGCGCGCGCTCGCCGATGTACCGGAGGCGCTCTAGGCCGGGCGCAGCCACACCGTCGCCAGTGGCGGCAGCGTAAGCCGGATGCTCGCCGGGCGGCCGTGCCAGGGAGTCGGTTCCGGCTTGACGGGGTCGGGGTTCGTGACGTCGCTGCCGCCGTAGACCGCGGTGTCGGTGTTGAGGGTTTCGTGCCAGGCCGGGGTGTCGTCCGGGACGCCGAGGCGGTAGTCGTGGCGGACGACGGGGGAGAAGTTGCTGACGGCGAGGAGGGGGGAGCCGTCGGTGTCGTAGCGGAGGAAGGCGAAGACGTTGTCCTCGGCGGCGTCGCCGGTGATCCACTGGAAACCGGCGGGGGTGGTGTCGAGCTGCCAGAGGGCGGGGGTCGTGCGGTAGACGATGTTGAGGTCGCGGACCAGGTCGCGTACGCCCCGGTGGTCGGCTTCCGCGCCGTAGGCCGGGTCGAGGAGCCACCAGTCGGGGCCGTGGGTCTCGGACCACTCGGCGCCCTGGGCGAACTCCTGGCCCATGAAGAGGAGTTGCTTGCCCGGGTGGGCCCACATGAAGGCTAGGTAGCCGCGGAGGTTGGCGCGCTGCTGCCACCAGTCGCCGGGCATCTTCGACACCAACGAGCGCTTGCCGTGGACGACTTCGTCGTGGGAGATCGGGAGGACGTAGTTCTCGCTGTACGCGTACACCATGGAGAAGGTCATCTCGCCGTGGTGGTGCCGGCGGTGGACCGGGTCGTGTGTCATGTAGTCGAGCGAGTCGTGCATCCAGCCCATGTTCCACTTGAACCCGAAGCCGAGACCGCCGGTGTCGGTGGAGCGGGTCACGCCGTCCCAGGCGGTGGACTCCTCGGCGATCGTCACGACACCCGGCACCCTGCGGTACACGGTCGCGTTCATCTCCTGGAGGAAGGCGACGGCGTCCAGGTTCTCCCGGCCGCCGTGCTCGTTCGGGGTCCACTGGCCCGGCTCGCGTGAGTAGTCGAGGTAGAGCATCGAGGCGACCGCGTCCACGCGCAGACCGTCGATGTGGAACTCCTCGCACCAGTAGACGGCGTTCGCCACAAGGAAGTTGCGGACTTCACGGCGGCCGAAGTCGAACTCCAGGGTGCCCCAGTCGGGGTGCGCGGCCCGGAGCGGGTCCTCGTGCTCGTACAGGGGCCGTCCGTCGAACTCGGCCAACGCCCAGTCGTCGCGCGGGAAGTGGGCCGGCACCCAGTCCATCAGGACGCCGATACCCGCCTGGTGGAGGGCGTCGACCAGGAACTTGAAGTCGTCGGGGGTGCCGAGGCGGGCGGTCGGGGCGTAGAAGCCGGTGACCTGGTAGCCCCAGGAACCGCCGAAAGGATGCTCGGCGACCGGCATCAGCTCGACGTGCGTGAAGCCCAAGTCCTTGACGTAGGCGGGGAGTTGCTCGGCGAGCTGACGATACGTCAACCCGGGCCGCCAGGACGCGAGATGCACCTCGTACACGGAGAACGGCGCTTCGTGGACCGGTGTTTCTGTCCGCCGGGCCAGCCACTCCGCGTCGTCCCACTCGTGGTGCGAGGCCGTCACGATGGAGGACGTGGCGGGCGGGACCTCGGTGCGGCGGGCCATCGGGTCGGCGCGCATGGTCTTGGAACCGTCGGGCCTGGTGATCTCGAACTTGTACAGCTCACCCTCGCCGATGCCCGGCATGAACAGTTCCCAGACACCGGTGGCGCCGAGTGAGCGCATCGGGGCGCCGGTGCCGTCCCAGAAGTTGAAGGTGCCGGCCACCCGTACGCCCTGGGCGTTCGGTGCCCACACCGTGAAGCGGGTGCCGGTGATTCCCTGGTGCGTCATCGGCTCCGCGCCGAGCGCCTGCCACAGCTGCTCGTGCCGGCCCTCGCCGATCAGGTGCAGGTCCAGGTCGCCGAGCGCGGGCAGGAAACGGTAGGCGTCCTCGGTGTCCTGCACGGTGCCGTCGTAGGCCACGAGCAGTCGGTACTCCGGTACGTCCGGCAGGGGCAGCAGGCCCGAGAAGAAGCCGTCCCCGTCGTCGTGCAGTTCGCTCGTCGACCGGCCCGTCACGACGGTCACTCCGAGCGCGAACGGCCGGAAGACGCGGAACGCGACACCGCCGGGGACCGGGTGGGCGCCGAGTACGGAGTGGGGGGCGTGGTGGGTGCCGTGGAGGAGGCGGTCGCGGTCGACGGCGTCAAGTGCGGGGGATATGGCGATCTCCGGTGCGGGTGCGGGTGCGGGTGCGGGTGCGGGTGCGGGCGTGGGTGTGGGTGTGGGTGTGGGTGTTGTCGAGTCGGTCCCCGTGTCGGCCGTCACCGTCTCGCGCGCGGCCTTCTTGTCAGCGGCGCTCGTCTTCTTGGCCGACGCCTTCTTCAGCGAATTCTTCTTCGTCGAGCTTCTCTTCGCTGAGCTCTTCTTCCCGGCACCCTTCTTGGCCGTCGCCTTCTTCGCGGCGGCCTTCTTCGGATCCGGACCGTTGGACGGGGGGCGCGGGGTCACGGGCGGGGCCTCCTGGGCGGGGTGGGTCAGGTGGTGGGGTTGGCGAGGCGGCGTACGGCGGAGAGCGGGACCGGGAGCCAGTCGGGGCGGTGCCGGGCCTCGTAGACGACCTCGTAGATCGCCTTGTCCGTCTCGTACGCGCGGAGCAGGACGGGGTCGGTGCGCGGGTCCGCACCGGTGATCTCCGCGTAGCCGGAGCAGTAGGCGGCCCGGCACCTGCTTGCCCAGCCCGGGGCCGGCGGGTCGGCGGAGTGGGCCGCGTAGTCGAAGGAGCGCAGCATCCCCGCGATGTCCCGCACCGGAGGCTGGGGCAGCCGGCGCTCCGCCAGCGGCCGGGACGGCTCGCCCTCGAAGTCGATCAGCGACCACTCCCCGGACGGCGAGCGCAGGCACTGGCCGAGGTGCAGGTCGCCGTGGATGCGCTGGGCGGTCCAGGTGTGGCCCTCGGCCGCGAGATCGGCCAGCGCCGAGAACGCCGTACGCAGTCCGGGCGCGTACGGCCGGAGCGCGGGCACCGCCTGTGCCGCCGCGTCGAGCCGCTCGGTCATGCCCGTCACCAGCAGATCCAGCTGGACCCGGCCGAG